>JAJBVJ010000096.1 GCA_020859875.1 Rikenellaceae bacterium | reverse complement strand
GCGGTTCTTCCCGCCGACCAACTTTCTTTATCCGTTAGCCCGAAAGCGGACTATAGTTTATCCCACCGGCCACCGGAGGCTGAAAGACTTTTTAGCTCCACCGCCGTGGAAGAGGAAATCCAACGCGTCAAAACCGTGCTTACCAACGCCAAACTGCGTTGGATGTTCGAGAACTGCTTCCCAAATACCCTCGATACCACCGTGCGGTACCGTAAAACCAACGGCGTAGACGATACCATCGTCTATACCGGAGATATCCACGCCATGTGGCTGCGAGACTCAGGAGCCCAAGTTTGGCCCTACGTCCAACTTGCTAACCGTGACCCCCACCTGAAAGCCATGCTCGCCGGTACCATCCGCCGTCAATTCATCTGTATCAATATCGACCCCTACGCCAACGCCTTCCTCGACCCCCACGACCCAAACCCCGACCACCAGTGGATGAGCGACCAAACCGATATGAAACCCGAACTGCACGAACGTAAATGGGAAATAGACTCCCTGTGCTACCCCCTGCGCCTTGCTTACCACTACTGGCAAACCACCGGCGATACGGATATCTTCGACAACACCTGGCTCCAGGCCATCACCAATATCCTTGCCACCTTCCGAGACCAACAACGTAAGGAAAACCTGGGCCACTACTCCTTCCTTCGCGTCACCGACCGCCAACTCGATACCATGTGCAACGCCGGCTGGGGCAACCCCGTAAACCCCGTAGGCCTCATCGCCTCCGCATTCCGACCCTCCGACGACGCCACCACCTTCCTGTTCCTGGTTCCCTCCAACTTCTTTGCCGTCAGCTCCCTGCGTAAAGCCGCCCAAATCCTGACCGAAGTGAACAGCGAAGAAGACCTCGCCCGGCAATGCCTCGACCTCGCCGCCGAAGTAGAACAAGCCCTTAAAGAATACGCCATAGTAAACCACCCCAAATACGGCCCCGTCTACGCCTTCGAAGTCGACGGCTACGGTAACCACTTCCTTATGGACGACGCCAACGTACCCAGCCTTCTTGCCATGCCATACCTTGGCGACGTAGACCGCCACGACCCCGTCTACGAAAATACCCGCCGGTTCGTGTGGAGCCTCGATAACCCCTACTTCTTTAAAGGTACCGCCGGAGAAGGGATCGGAGGCCCCCATATCGGCTATAATATGGCCTGGCCCATGAGCATCATGATGAAAGCCTTTACCAGCGACGACGACTCCGAGATCAAAGAATGCATCGAAATGCTTCTCACTACCGACGCCGACACCGGCTTCATCCACGAATCATTCAACGTGGACGATGCCCACGACTTCACCCGCGAATGGTTCGCCTGGCAAAACACCCTGTTCGGTGAACTTATCCTCAAACTGGTTAACGAGGGCAAGACCGACTTGCTGAACGCGATAGAGTAGGGAGTATTTTTGCGTAAATAAATATCCCGGCGAATTTCGCCGGGATATTTGGTTCGGTACTAACGGGTAAACAGATCACACCCCGACCCACTCCCCGCTCCGGGAACTTTCCATACAAGCCTCCACGATTTTCATTATATCGACCGCATTGGCAAAGTCGGAGTATGAGAGGTTTTGCGGACAGGTGTAAGAGCCGTCTTGTATGGAGGCGTAGAATTCGCGGACGGCATTGGTCATCGCATCCGCCCAGCCCACGGGATGGCCGGAAGGGATTGTTGCATACCTTTTTATGCTATTTGCAAGGAATTCTTCCCCGGTGTAAATTTCGCGCACTCCTTCCTCACGTGTTCCTATCCGGAGGCGGTCGGACTGTTCCTGGTTCCACCGCAGGGAATACTTCTGGCAGTCGAGCGAAATGTCGAAATTGTTTTTGTAGCCAGCGCTTACCTGCGATACGACCAGATTACCGACCGTCCCGTCGTCGAACTTCATAACAACGACGCTTCCGTCTTCGGTATCTACCCGGTGGCCGGTACCACGCTCCGGATGGACGGTGAAATTATCGGCATGCACAGCCGCGATCTTCTTACCGGTGACCGCCTGCACCGTATCGAACCAGTGGGAACCTATATCGGCAAGGGCCCGCGAGTGTCCACCTTCCCCGGCCACCACGCGCCAGTTGAAGTCCTCGGGATATAGTAGCCAATCCTGGATATAGCGGCCGTGGATGAGCAGCGGGCGTCCGGCCTCTCCGCTTTGGAACAGGCAGCGCATTTGCTGAACAGTGGCATTATGGCGGTAATTGAAATTTACCCCGTTGGCGACCCCCTTCTCACGGGCAAGGCGCACCAACTCTTCCCCCTCTTCGATGGTCACCGCCAATGGCTTTTCGCTGTAAAGATGTATTCCCCGCTCGAGGACATATTTGTTTATTTCGAAATGAAGGTTGTTCGGGGTGCAGTTGTGAACCACATCCGGCCGTACCTTATCGATCATCTCACGGTAGCATTCGAAGCCTTCGACCCCGAGCCTTCCGGCTTCTTTTTCGAGCAGGTTATGGACGGGATCGGAAATCGCCGCCAGTTCCACATAGGGAGTGCGCATGATCGATTCGGCGTGCTGTTTTCCGATTAGGCCGGTGCCGATAACCACCGCTTTGAGTTTTCTCATAATAATCGATTATTTAAGCTTCTTCCCATTGTCGGCGGATCAGTTCGAGGGCAGCCGTAACGGTCTCTTCCCTCTCGCCGCGGGTTCCGCATTCGAAACTAACCCATTTGTCATAGCCGAGTTCCTGCAGGGCGCGAAAGCCGTCGGTATAATTATCCGAAGGGCCGTCCTCTCCGGGCATTATGCGGTTGGCGCGGCTGGCAATGTGGACATGCTGCAAATGTTCGCCCGCACTGAAAAAGGCCCCGTAGTCCGAAGTTTCCTCCCAGGTCATATGCCAGAAGTCACCCATACATTTCACCCCGATATTGGCCGCATCGCGGCAAATGGAGGCCGCATCGGCCACCTGCCGAAGGTAAAATGCCTCGCCGCGCATAAGGGGTTCTAGGATAACGGTGGTGCCGTTTTCGACGGCGAAGTCCCCCAGCTTTGCCAATTCTTCGACCAGGTTGTCTCGGGTTGCCTGGGTATGGGGTTTGCACGGGGTCTGGCCGTTGAATGCCGGCACCATTATAACTCCGGTAGATCCCAACTGGCCGGCCGCCGCGATAATTTCGCGCATGGTGCGGTCGAAAGCCGCTTTTACCTGGGGTTCTTCGGCCAGAATAAATCCGTCGAAGCCGGCACAAATTGCCGAAACTTCGATATTTCGCCCTTCGAGCGCCGATTTTATTTCGGGTACCCGGTCGGCAAGGCCGCCGCCCCACGGTTCGAAGCCCGTAACGCCGTGCCGCTCCATGTAGTCGAATTTTTCGGAGAGGGTTTCCCCAGGGGGTATTCCTTCCTGGAATGATATTTTGAGTTCGGGTTTCATGGTCGTTTCACTCTTTTGCGCTTTTGCGCCACATGACAATGCTATCGGCCCGGCTGCGGCAACGGCGAGCCCCGCAGCGCTTCTCACTATAAAATCTCTTCTGTTCATACATTACTTTATTAAGACGGCTGCCGGACAGATAAAGCCCTTTTATCCGTTCCGGCAGCCGCAATGGTGTTAATTCAGATACTATTTACCGGTGCCGGGAACGGGAACGGTAAATTTGCTCATATCCATATTTTTCAATTCGGGATTATCCGGAAGGAACTTCATTGGAGCGGCGCTCGTTTCGTCCCATGTAGTGGTCTGACCGGTGTAGGCTGCCTCTCGCCCCATAATACCGGCCATCGAAGATACGGCACAATCTTCGGCCTGATTGATGGGTTCCTCGCCGCGGCGTATATGGTTAACCCAGTTAACGTGTTCCAGCACATATGGGTTGAATTGCGAGTGGTATTTTTCTTCCCCTTCACGGTCATATTGCCAGAGAATGTTGCCGTCGAGATCTTTTATTACGGAGTAATCGCCGTCTCCCTCCCAGGAGCCTAAGGTCCCCTGTACGAATTCGCCGATTTTATGCGAACAGCCGTCGATCTGGCGGCACATGCTGTGCATGTGTATCCCGTTCTCGAATTCGAAATCGACGCTGAAATTGTCGTATGCATCACCTGTTACTCTTCGCTGGCGGCTGCCGACCCCTGTGGCCTTAACCGGTCGCAGACCCGTAAACCATAAAAATACGTCGATATTATGGACATGCTGTTCCACGATATGGTCTCCCGCGAGCCATTTCCAGTTCACCCAGTCGCGTATCATCCACTCCATATCCGTCCAGTCTTTCTGTTTGGTACGGAACCAGAGCTGGCTCTGGTTCCAATAGACGTTACCTCCGGTTATTTCGCCGATCATACCGTCCTGAATTCCTTTGAAGGCTTCCAGGTAGGAACGCTGATGGTGCCTTTGTGTGCCGGTGATTACATTGAGATTCTTTGCGGAGGCCTGTTTCGCGGTGGCCATTATGGTGCGATACCCGTCCGAGTCGACGGCGATCGGTTTTTCGAGGAAGGAGTGCTTCCCTTTTTCCGTGGCGTATTTGAACTCTTCAGACCGGAATACGGGAGGAGTGCAACAGAGAACCATGTCTATGTCCGTGTCCATCACCTTTTTATAGGCGTCGAACCCGATAAAGCAGTTTTCGTCCGGCACGTTATGGCCCCTCTCGGCAAGCCATGTTCTTACTTTATTGAGCCGGTCGGGGAAAAGGTCGCCCAGGGCGGTGATCTGAACATTGTCGGCCCCCTCGAGCAGGTTGTCCAGGGCACCCTGTCCGCGGTCGCCGCATCCGACAAGGCCGGCTTTGAGAGCCTTTCCCTCGATTGCTTTGTCCGTGAGGTCGGGGAGGTAATATTCCCCCGGTTTACGAAGGGCTTTGCCTTTCGATTTGCCGCCGCCTTCGCCGCAGGAAGAGAGCAGAACCTGGGGAACTCCCAGGGCGGCTATACCGCCGGCTACTGCAGTGTAGGATAGAAACTGCCTTCGGTTCATCGTAGGTTTCTTTTTCATTTCCGGTCTGTTTTAAGTTTATAATAGTTTATTTGCTGCTCATTGAATTTCTATTCCGTCGGCCACTTCGCATACCACACGGAATCCGATACCTTTAAAATCGGAGAGCCACCAGATGCTCTTTGGCTGTTGCGGATCGGTGCGCAGCCAGAGTTCGTGGTCGGTAGGCCGGCGCGAAGCGGAGCGCACATCGGCTGCATCGTCCGAGTACATGCCTCCCCGGACAACGTATTCGCTTCCGCTCGAAGGGCCTTTCGGGTCTACCGCGCCGTCGGACAGCTTCTCAAAGGTGTCTTCTGCATAATAATCCGCCGTGTATTCCCATACGTTGCCGAGCATATTTTTAAGACCGAACGGGTTTGCCTTTACCTTGGACGGTTCCTGGGTACGGTTGCGGCTGTTCTTGGCGTATATTACATATCGGTTTATAACGGCCGTATCTGCCTTGAAGATCGACCTGCCGAAGCGGTTGTCGGAGAATTTTTTAGGATTACCCTCGAAGAAGTACGGAGTCTCGGTTCCGCCACGGGCGGCATATTCCCACTCGGCTTCGGTGGGTAGCCTGTATTTTTTACCAGTCTTTTTGGAGAGCCACTGGCAGTAGGTTTGCGCGGCGTAGTGGGTCATGGTGATGGCCGGGCGTTTGCCGCCTCCCCAGCCCTGTTCCGGATTTCCGAAGGGCGGGGTGGGGCCGCTGATCGCATCCACATCCTCACGGCTGTTATTAGCGTAGACCTCGGCGGGAGTTGTTCGCCCTTCGGACATGGTCTCTGCGTAAAACGCCCAGTATTCTTCCCAGGTTACCTCGACCTCCGCCATAAAGAACGGCGATACGGTAACCCGCTTCTGAGGATGCTCGTTTTCATGGGAGTAAGACTCTTTGGCGGGACTCCCTATGGAGAAGGTTCCGCCGGGGATAGCTTTCATTACGAACGATACACCGGTTCCGGGGATGCGTTCGGTATAGTCGGAGAAAGAGGTGACCACGGTTGCCGAATCGTATGTTTCAGCGGGGCCCGACCCGCCGGCTCCGGGAATGCCGGCCATCCTCGAGTGGGAATAGTCGGGATTGTAGTGGCCTACGTCCAGATGGCAGCTTATACACTGAAGGTCGAGTTTTTCGTGGTTGTCCTCGTAATAGAGATGAGCTGTAATCCCGTCGTTCGAAATACCTTCCGGAAAAAGCTGCACGTGGCATTCGAGACACGAGCTGTTGAATACGATTCGTTGGGCGTACTCCAATTCCTTTTTGGATTCCCAGTCGATATTTTCGACATCGTGGAACATGTACGACCAGAGGTCGTGCACACCCAGGCGGGTTTTATGGTAAAAGTGGTCGAGCGATCCCCTGGGGGGAAGGTGACAGTCTGCACATGAGGTCTTCACCCCGCTGCGGTTATTGTAATGGGAGGAAAGTCTCCAGCTCTTTTCTGCATGGGGATGTGCATGGCACGACATACAGGAGGAGTCTTTCGAACTGTTCACGTAGACGTAGTTCACCGCGACGGTAGCCAAGACCCCCATTAAAATTCCGAGAAGGGTCACCGCAAGGAGTTTGCGAATTCCTCTACGTTTTTTCTGCTTCATTGTCACATGGATTCTTCGGGTAGTCGGTATATATTACCTGCAAACTTACTAATTATTTAAAGTCTGCGCTCGGCCACTCCTTCCAAAGTCATCTTAACCGGAACTATGTAACCATCCGCATCGAATTCCAACCGATCGCTGCAAGTCGCCCTGGCATCGCGGGCCGTCTCATCGAGCGGACGGCGGTGGTAAAAGATATACCAGTCGTCGGTGCCGGGAATATTTACCAGCGAATGATGGCCCGCACTCCCCGATACCGCTTCGTCCGGTTCGAGGATCTTGCCGATCCGCTCGAACGGCCCGAGGGGACTGTCCGCAATGGCGTAGGCTACACAATAGCCCGGGCCGCCCCATCCTCCTTCCGACCACATGAAGTAATATTTTCCGCCGCGTTTTATCATGAACGATCCCTCTACGTAATTTTCCGGAGTTATCTCCTTGTAGACGGTTCCGTCCTCGAATGGGAGAAGTTCCGAGAAATCTTCGGAAAGTCGGACCACGTTGCAGTGGCCCCAGCCGCCGTAATACATCAAATACTGGCCGTCCTCTTCCCATACGAATTGGTCTATCGGTTGAGCGCCGTTAACGATCTGCTGAATCAGAGGCCGCCCCAACAGGTCGGCATACGGGCCTTCCGGCCGGTCGGCCACACCGATCCCGATACCGCCTACCTCTCCTTCGTGTACATCGTTAGCTGCGAAGAAGAGGTAATAATTACCATCCTTTTCAATGGGGGCGGGAGCCCACAGACAGCTGTCGGCCCATGCAACGGCATCGGTGTCTATTATCCGCTCGTGTTTTACCCAGTCGACGAGGTTATCGGACGAAAAGCAGTCCATAAAGACCTGGTCGGAATACTCGGCCGAATAGGTTGCGTATACCCAATACTTATCACCGTAAATTACCGCATGAGGATCGGCATACCAACCCTCGAAAATGGGATTGCCGCTGTATCGGGTTCGGCTTTCTTTGGCGCATCCCGCAACGAGTACGCACACCGTGATAATTAGGATTATGTTCCGATTCATGGAGCTGTGAGGTTAGAGTTTATGAAAATTTTTTAAAAATAAACAAAAAGGTTCGTACTTCAAAACCGTAAAATAAAGTTTAAGATACACCGTCCGGACATATTAATACGGATTCGTGACATGAGCCACTCTCGCCTGGCTCATACGCTAACTCCGGGTTGATATTATCCCTCGATTCGAAATTCATAGCCAATTTTACGGGGTTTTACCAACCGGGGCACAATGTTTGGCGGATGGTCTACCGATGGAATATTACCACATTATCATAATAATCTTCGCCCTGGTAATCGCCCTGTCCGCGGTGGCACCGCGGATCAAGTTGCCGTACCCGATTCTGCTGATATTGACTGGAATCTGCGTCGGTTTTATTCCCCATATTCAATATGTCCCCGTCGACCCCGATATTGTCTTTCTGATTTTCCTTCCTCCGCTACTATACGATGCCGCTTTGAATATCTCCTTCCCGGGATTCAAAAAAAATATCGGCACAATCTCCATGCTGGCGGTGACTATGGTACTTGTCACCATGACGGCCATCGCGGCGGTGGCCCATTTTTTTATTCCGGGCATATCATGGCCTGTCGGGTTCGTTATCGGGGCGATTCTTTCCCCTCCGGACGCTATTGCCGCCTCCGGAATACTGCGGAATATGAAACTTCCGGAGCGAACCGCCACTATACTCGAAGGTGAAAGCCTGGTGAACGATGCAACCGCACTGACGGTCTACCGTATTGCTCTCGGGGTGGTTGCGGGCGGGGTTTTCGTCTTCTGGAAAGCCGCCGTCGAATTCCTTGCGGTGATTGCCGGAGGATTGGTTGTCGGGGTTGTAATGGGGTGGCTGTTTTCGAAATTGCTCCGCTATGTTAATTTCACCAGTACGGCGGTGGTCAGCCTCAATATCCTTCTGCCGTTCGTGGCATACCAGCTCGCCGAATCGTTCGATGCTTCCGGGGTGCTTGCGGTCGTGGCACTCGGCCTTTACACCTCACGCAGAGTGAACAGCGGATGTCTCTTCTCACGCGAGACGATGAACCAGGCCCGGTCGGTATGGTCGGTAATAATATACCTGCTGAGCGGATTCATATTTATCCTCATCGGACTGGAATTTCCGCAGGTATTGCATGGCATCCCGGAGGGTACGATAAAGCCCCTTATTGGAAGTTCATTCCTGATATTTGTAATCGCACTGGCCGTAAGAATACTGTTTATATTCGAACATAAATGGCGTACAGACCGCCTACACCTTCGCCATATACATCACCACCCTCACGAGCGGGAAAAGAAACAGGTGCGGTCGCTCGATTGGAAGAATGCCCTGGTAATCGGTTGGAGTGGAATGCGGGGTATAGTCTCGGTCGCAACGGCAATAGCCCTGCCCACCATATTTGCCGGCGGGGAGAAGTTCCCCCAGAGGGACAGTATCGTATTTTTGACCGTTACGGTGGTGATCTTGATGCTCGTCATCCAGGGTATCGGATTGCCGATACTGGTGAAACTGCTTCGGATCGATACCTCGGGAGATAAAAAAGAGATGTAAGTTCCGTAGATGACCGAAAATGGTATCGGTATTGCGTTTTTTTACTATAAGGGAAAACTATTAAATATTTATATCTATGGGGCGAAGAGAAGAACTTGAAAAAGAGCTCGATGCCGCCCGCAAAAGAATCGAGGCACTGCCGGAAACCACGCCGCAGGAGGTGGTTAAGGCCTGGCACCGGGAGGTAGACAGCATATCGTTCGAACTGAATAACCTTTACGACGACCAGAGCGCGGACGAGAATTCGAGGGAAGGATAAATTCGGGAGAGTCAACGGCGTGGAAATTAAAAAGGCAGCGAGTCCTACTCGCTGCCTTGTCTTTTAGCCGGACGACGGTGCCTCAGGCGCTCTCTTCCGGTTTACACAGTATCTCGGATAAACATACGTGGAGGTACATCAGTTCCGGATCGTCCTGCACGACCTCAGACATCATAAGGTCTTCATCCTCATGCTCGTGCATAACCGCATCGGCTTGTGTGTTGTCAATTTTGTCCATAGGCATAACCGGTGTTTTAATGTCATAAAGGTGGTTTTCGGTCGTTTTCGCTATTTATCGATCACACTGTCTGATAATATAACGGGCGGTCGTATATATTTATTGTCCCTCAGCTTAAAATAAGCTGTTTTTCCTGCACCATCTTCCGCAGGTTTATAAGTGCATAGCGCATGCGCCCCAGTGCGGTATTGATGCTGACATCGGTCTGTTCGGCAATCTCCTTGAAGCTCAGGCCGCTGAAATAGCGCATAAGCACCACTTCCCGCTGTTCGGGTGGCAGATGGTCTACAAGGCGGCGGACGTCGTCCTGTATTTGTGAGAGCACGAGTTTTTCCTCCACATTCGATTCCGAGAGGCTTTTGTTGTTGAGGATGTCGTAACCGGCATCCGTCTCGTTTACAACATTTTGCTGCTTAGTCTGCCTGAAGTGGTCTATTACTTGATTGTGGGCGATACGAAGCACCCACGAAAGGAACCTTCCGCTCTCGGTGTAGCGTCCTTCACGGAGAAACCTTACTACCTTGATGAATGTTTCCTGGAAAATATCGTCTGCAATATCGCGGTTTTTGACCATCATATTGATATAGTCGCAAACCCTTTTGCGGTGTCTCTCTATAAGTTCGGAAATTGCACCTTCATCGCCCTGAAAGTAAGTATTAAGCAGATCCTGGTCGCTTAATTTTTTCGGATTCATACTCTTATCCTACTTGAATTGGTTTGAGTATAATTTCCCGATAGGCAATAAAGTTTTAGAAGTGTGATTAATATACTGTTATGGCGCTAAGATAAACAATATATTTTCAAAAAACAAAACACCCGCTGCGGGAATATCCCTGAACCACCTTTTTTTATCAATGTACCCAGCGGCAATTTCCATGCCGTTAAAACAAAAAGCACCGCCTGTGGACGGTGCTTTCAGATAGTGTCAAAATCGGCTATTCTTCCGGTTGATCCAATTGGTCGGTGACCAGGATCCTTCCGCAGTACTCGCAGACTATGATCTTCTTGCTCTGACGTATCTCGAACTGCCTTTGGGGCGGTATGCGGTTGAAGCAGCCACCGCAGGCGTCGCGTTTCACGGTTACCACACCCAGCCCGTTGCGGACATTGCCGCGGATGCGCTTGTAGGCTCCCAGGAGCCGTTCATCTATTTTGGTCTGGGCCTTTTCTTCCTGACCGCGGAGAGCTTCTACTTCCTTGGCTGTCTCTTCTTCGATGCTTTCGAGCTCTTTTCGCTTGGCTTCCAGGTCGATTGTGCGGTCGTTCATAACCGCTTCGGCATCTTCGGCCATTTTCTTTTTGGCCTTGATTTCGGCCGAGTATTCTTTCAGCCTCTTTTCGCTGAGCTCGATTTCGAGATTCTGGTATTCGATCTCTTTGTTCAGCGAGTCGAATTCACGGTTGTTGCGGACATTTTTAGACTGTTCCTCATATTTGGCTATCAGCCCCTTGGACTGCTCTATCTCCTCCTTGCGCTGCTTGGTAAGCTGGGTAAGTTCATCGACCTCGGCATTTATATTCTCTATGCGGGTCTGCAGTCCGGCCACTTCGTCCTCGAGATCCTGCACCTCGAGGGGAAGTTCCCCCTTGAGTTTATTTATTTCGTCTATTTTCGAATCTATTTTCTGGAGCTCGTATAACGCTATGATCTTCTCCTCGATCGAATAATCGGGGGCCTCGGGCGCTTTACTCTTAGCTGTTGCCATATCTAAATGTAATATTTAACGGGATTAAGCGATCTCTCACTTTTACGGACTGCAAAAGTAGGGATTTTTTTTGTAATTATGTCATACAAAAGGTCGATTGCGCAATATTCGCTCTCGAAATGGCCTATATCCGCTACAATAATCCGGCCGTCGGCTTCGATGAAATCGTTGTATTTGAAATCCGAGGCGATGTATATGTCCGCTCCCGCTCGAACGGCTTTGCCGGCGAGCGAGGCCCCGGCCCCGGTACAGAGAGCTATCCGCCCAACGGAGGGTTTGCATAGCCGGCTGTGCCGGATTACTTCAAGCGATAATCTCTCCTTTAGAAAGGCCAGGAAAGCGGCCGGTTCCATAGGGGCGGCCAGGTTACCCGTCACTCCGAAGCCGGCGAGTTCCCACTTCTCCTTTATTTCCTGACCGTCGAAGACCTCCAGAACTTCTGTATCCGTGAGCCCCAGTTTTTCGGCCAGCCTGTGGCTCATCCCTCCGTTGACCGCATCGAGGTTGGTATGGCAGGCATATAGAGCGATTCCCTTTTTAATGGCCCGTTCGACGATGCGCTGGATGTATCCGATGCCGTTCAGCCGTTTGATAGGATGGAAAATAAGGGGATGGTGCGAGACGATCATATCGGCTCCGATCTCTTCCGCTTCGTCCATAATGTCATAATCGATATCAACGCAAAGAAGAACTTTCGAGACCTTGTTGCCGTAATGGCCCACAGTCAGCCCCGAGTTGTCATATCCCTGCTGGAGTTCGGCCGGTGCGAAATCTTCCAAAGCGCACACCACATCCTTTACGGTAAAATCCATAGCTTGTGAAATTAAAATAGTGTTTGTTCGAAGACCTCCGGGCCCTTAGGGGTGCTTTTTTCCAGCTCGGCAAGCGCTTCCCTGACTTCTGCGGCCACAGCGGCTTCCTCGGCAATTTCGTCCGACAGCTCTCCGATATATTCCGGCGGAAACTGCTCACCTGCAATCTCGGTGATCCTGTCGGCAACGATCTTCTGAAGCTGCTCCGACCGCTCCACGGCCACATCGCCGGAAATCTCCTCCGGGGATGGTACCTCGTCGGGTGCCTCATCACAGGTAATATCCAGCTCATCCGATAAGAACGTGAACCCGACCGGATCCGGCTGGAGGAAATCTTCGACCGCTTGATCGGCCACCTGGTTCTCAACAGCTGTTTCCGGGCCTGGTGTCGGGAGGAAATTTTCTTCCGCTTCCGCCTCGAAGTCCGCACCTATCTTCAATTCCTGCTTTATCTCGGCAAGGGTGGCCTTGATGGAAAGGAGGCGGTCTATGACCTCCAGATCGCGGTCTATAATTCCTCTATTCGATTTGATTTGCTGGGCCGCCCCCGAAAGGGTCATTCCCTTTTCCTTTACCAGATGATAGATAAGTTTGAGGTTGCCGATGTCGGCAGGGGTGAAAAGCCTGTTCCCTTTTTTATTCTTGTGGGGCTTTAGAATGTCGAATTTAGACTCCCAGAAGCGTATGAGCGAAGGATTGACATCGAACATCTCGGTCACTTCGCCCATGGTGTAATATATCTTGGTTGTTTCTTTAGCGCACATAATCAGATAGCTAACGGTTAAACGGCGCTGCGAAAGAGATATTGCCGCGGCCGAACAAATTTAAGAAATATCCATGTATTTAACTACTTAATGACCGCTCCTGTAAATAAAAACACCGGCTATGTCGCGGCATTTTCTTACCTTTGCCGCTGCAATGGATGAAAAAAAAGTCACTGGAGTAGTGGGGGCGGGCAAGGCCCTGGGGAGAGAAATAGGTTATCCCACCGCCAATATTTACGGTGTGGAGGGACTCGGAGCCGCGGACGGGGTTTATGCCGTAAAGGCTAAGGTCGAAGGAGTGGAGGAGACCCTGTTCGGAATGGGGAACCTGGGACGCAGGCCGACAGTCGACCGGAGCGGAGAAAACAGGGTGCTCGAAGTGCACTTTTTCGATTACGAAGGCGACTTGTACGGACGCAGTGTCGAAGTAGCCCTTTGCCGGTATATCCGACCGGAAATCACCTTCGGCACCGTGGATGAGCTACAAAGCCGGATCGGGCAGGATGAAGTCGAGGTGAGAAAATATTTTGAAACACAATAAATAACTGACAGATAATGTTCATCGACGAAACTATCCCCTACAAGGTTGCCGATATCGGCCTTGCCGGGTGGGGGCGCAAAGAGATAGAGATAGCCGAAAAGGAGATGCCGGGCCTTATGGCACTTCGCGCCAAATACGGGAAGGCAAAACCTCTGGCCGGTGTCCGAATAATGGGTTCCCTGCATATGACCGTCCAAACGGCGGTATTGATAGAGACCCTCCGGGAGTTGGGTGCCCGGGTGCGCTGGTGCAGCTGCAATATTTTTTCCACGCAGGATCACGCCGCGGCGGCAATGGCCGAAGCCGGAATTCCTGTTTTTGCATGGAAGGGCGAAACCCTCGAGGAGTACTGGTGGTGCACCGCTATGGCCATGTCTTTCCCGGGCGGACTCGGACCCCAGCTGATAGTGGACGACGGCGGGGATGCGACGCTGCTGATCCACCGGGGTTACGCCTCCGAAAAAGATCCGTCGACCCTCGACCGGTCGCCCGGAAGCGAGGAGGAGGCGGTCGTTGTGCAAACCCTGAAGACAATTCTGGCCGAAGATCCGCAGAAGTGGCACCGTACCGTTGAGTCGTGGGCCGGTATATCGGAGGAGACCACCACCGGTGTTCACCGCCTTTACCAGATGAAGGAGCGCGGAGAGCTTCTTGTTCCGGCGATAAATGTCAACGATTCGGTCACAAAGAGCAAGTTCGACAACCTCTACGGGTGCCGCGAATCGCTGGCGGACGGGATCAAGCGGGCTACGGATGTGATGATTGCCGGCAAGGTAGCCGTAGTTTGCGGCTACGGCGACGTGGGTAAGGGGTGCGCAAGGAGCCTGCGCTCTTACGGAGCGAGGGTCATAGTCACCGAGATAGACCCGATCTGTGCCCTGCAGGCCGCTATGGAAGGATTTGAAGTAAAACCGATCGAGGATGCCCTTTCCGAAGGCAACATTTACGTTACCACCACCGGGAACCGGGATATTATAACCCTGGAACATATGCAGGCGATGCGCGACCAGGCGATCGTATGTAATATAGGCCATTTCGACAACGAGATACAGATGTCGAGGCTCGATTCGTGCCCGGGAGTGGAGAAGGTAACCATCAAACCACAGGTCCACAAGTATATATTGCCCGACGGGCACTCCATTTTCGTGCTGGCCGAGGGGCGGCTGGTCAACCTGGGATGCGCCACGGGCCATCCTTCGTTCGTAATGAGCAATTCGTTCACGAACCAGACCCTCGCCCAGATGGAATTGTGGGCGGGTAAAGGCTCGATGCCGGTGGATGTTTACCGCCTGCCCAAACATCTGGACGAAGAGGTAGCACGCCTACATCTCGAAAATATAGGGGTGAAACTCACCCGGCTTACCCCCGAGCAGGCTGACTATATCGGGGTAGATCCCGACGGCCCTTACAAGCCGGAACATTACCGGTATTAGTGTTACGGGTAATCTACAATAAATACCGGGCAGTTCGATGAATTATACGATCGTAGATATAGCCGGGATTTGCGGCGCGGAGACCGCGGGCCCCCTCGAGGGGCGGGTTACGGATGTATTTACCGACAGCCGTAATACTTTATCCGGCGCCGGGTGGCTCTTTTTTGCCATTTCGGGACGTAACCACAACGGCCATGCCTACATAAACGAGCTATACGGAAGGGGAGTGCGGGCCTTCGTTATCGAGCGGGACATTTCCATCAAGCGTTATCCCGATGCGGCCTTCCTACGGGTGGAAAGCTCGGTCGGAGCCCTGCAAAAATTAGCAGCGGATTACCGTCGTAATTTCCGGGGTCTTCTCGCCGCAGTAACCGGAAGCAACGGAAAGACGGTGGTAAAGGAGTGGATCGCCGCTTTGGCTCCGGCGGGCGTACGCCTTTTCCGCAGTCCCCGAAGTTACAATTCGCAGGTGGGTGTTCCCCTGTCGGTGCTGATGATGGAGGGCGACGAGGAGGTGGCCGTTATCGAAGCGGGAATATCCGAGCCGGGGGAAATGGAGAGGCTTGCCCGGATATTACGGCCCGATATAGGAATTATTACCAATATAGGCGACGCCCACCAGGAAAATTTCTTTTCCCTCGAGGAGAAGGCCTTGGAAAAGGTCAACCTCTTCGAAGTGGCCCGTACTATAATTTACAGCGGTGGGGACCAGATCGTCGGGAAGATTCTTCAATCGCGGTTTGCCGGCAGGGCGGAGCTCGTGGATGCTCTCGGGCTCGGGATCGACCTTTCGTTCCTGCCGGACAGGGCTTCCCGTGAGGATGCGGCCTTAGCCGCGGCTTTCTGCTCAACAGCGGGGTTTCCCGCGGAGGAAATCCGTTCAGGGCTCCGCCGGCTCAATCCGGTTGCCATGCGCCTGGAGATGAAGGAGGGACTTTACGGATCGCTGATAATCGACGATACTTACAACTCGGATATTAACTCTCTGGCCATCGCCCTCGACCACCTCGGTTCCGTCGCGGGCGGAAAGGAGCGGGTATTGATACTTTCGGATATACTGCAAAGCGGTTACGGCGAGAGGGAGCTCTACGGGAAAGTAGCCAAATTGGTGGGCTCGTCGGATATAGAGAGGATCCATGCCGTCGGGAAGAAAATTTCCCGGTATGGAGATTTATTTCCCCCTAATACCACCCTTTACGGTTCGCCGTCGGAATTTTTGTCCCGGCTCGATTACGGGGAGATCGCCGGGAGAGCGGTGTTGATCAAAGGCAACCGCGGCTCCCGGTTCGAGAATATCAGCCATGCACTCGAACTGCGCAGCCATACAACGATTCTCCGGGTCGATATGGATGCCATAGTCCATAATCTCAATGTCCACCGAGGAGGGCTTCCCGCCGGCACCAAAATAATGGCGATGGTAAAGGCCTCCGGTTACGGCAACGGGAATTATGAATTAGCCACCCTTCTTCAGCACCACGGGGTCGATTACCTGGCCGTAGCATTTGCCGACGAAGGCGCCGAGTTGAGACGCCGGGGGATAACCATGCCGATAGTCGTCTTAAATGCCGACGAAGGAAGCTACGATCTTATGCTCTCACACGGACTCGAACCCGAAATATATAATTTCCGCTCACTGGATATGTTCTCGTCGCTGGCCGGAAGGCACGGTGAAAGGAAATACCCCGTCCATATCAAACTGGACACGGGAATGCATAGACTCGGTTTTGCCGACGACCAAACCGTGGCGCTCGGGAATAGACTCTGCGAGCTGAGAAGCGTGGTTCGCGTGGCCTCGATATTCTCGCATATGGCCGCCTCGGAGGCAGCTGCCGAAGATGGTTTTACGCTCCGCCAGCTCGCCTCTTTCAATTCCATGTCCGCCACACTTACCGACACTCTCGGGTACAGACCGCTTCTGCATATTGCAAACAGCGCCGCTGCAGAGCGATTCCCCGAAGCCGCACTCGATATGGTAAGGCTCGGGATCGGGCTCTACGGGGTCGGCACCCGGGAAGATCTCGGGTTGAAAGAGGTATCGAGGCTCGAGACCCGTATAGTGCAGGTAAAAAGCCTTCGTAAAGGGGATACCGTAGGCTACGGACGTGCGGGTATGGCAGATAACGGTACTCGGATCGCAACCCTTCCGGTAGGTTATGCCGACGGCATTGACCGTAGGTTAGGGGAGGGGCGGTGGTCGGTGGCGATAAACGGGAAAGCCGCCCCGACGATAGGCCGGATATGCATGGACACCATGATGGTTGATATAAGCGGCATAGAAGCCTCGGAAGGGGACTCTGCGGTGATATTTGGTGGCGGCCCGGGCAATTCCGTCCAGGATATGGCCGCCTTGCTGGGCACTATACCATACGAGATAATGACCGGCATATCGTCACGGGTTAAAAGGATATTCATCAAGGAGTAAGACGATGGATTACGGTATTTTATACATGGTTCCGAGCCCTATTGCCGATGGCCGGGCGGCGCTCGGGGATGTGCTTACCCACCGGGTCAAAGAGGTTCTGAGCCGGGTGGACTATTTCGTCGCCGAGGATCTGCGCACGGCAAGGCGGTTTTTGTCGTCTGCAAAGCTCGGACGGAATATAGCTTCTCTGCATTTTTCCGAGTTGAACGAACACACCCGGGGGGAAGAGGTGGAAAAATTGGCGGAGCCCCTCATGGCGGGACACGATATGGCAATGATCTCGGAAGCCGGACTGCCCGGTATTGCCGACCCGGGAGCCGAATTGGCGTCCCTGTGCCACGGCAAAGGAATTCGGGTAGTACCCCTTGGGGGCCCGTCCTCCATTTTTATGGCGCTGATGGCCTCGGGGCTCAACGGTCAATCCTTTGCTTTTGTCGGTTACCTGCCTGTTAAACCGGCCGATAGGTCGAAAGCCATTCGACGATTGGAACAGAGGGCCGCTTCGGAGAACCAGAGCCAGATCTTTATCGAAACGCCATACAGGAACCTGAAAATTTTTGAGGATTTATTATCGAACTGTCGTCCGGCTACGCGTCTTACCGTGGCATGCGACATCTCGGGAGAAGGAGAGACGATACGGACGAAAACCATATCTGAATGGAAGAAGTCGGGAGTTCCCGATATTCATAAAAAACCGGCAGTCTTTATTTTACTGTAATATAAAAATACCATACACGCGGCCCGAGGCCGCGCATATGGTATTAGACAGTTGCTGAACAATTATTTTTCCGCTTCGGGCTTGTGTGCCGTGCGGTCGAAATATGGATTCTTGCCGCTACAGCATAAAACGATCCCATAAGCGATATGGCACTCCGGCAGCCATCCCAGATCGAGTGCCGAGCGGCCGGCCGAGTACATTATGCGGTTGTCGATGCGCCGGTCGGCAGCTACCGAGACGGCCGAGCCGATGGCTATCCCGAGGTCGCCCGGATTAAAGGCACACGGAACAGCCGGAAATTCCAGTTTTTGGGTGCAGGTCGGAAATCCGCAGTATCCGCAATTTAGATTCATAACCCCGAGTGAAGTGCCCAGAAGTACTACACAATCGGACTGTTCGACATTGCCGGCATCGCGCAGGAAGAATTTATATCCGCTCCGCTCGCTGTACCTCCTCATTTCCCGGGCGAGGATCGAAAGGTCTTCGCCGCATACGGTTAAGATTTCCAGGCGGTCGGTTCCTTTTCCTTTAGGGGCGGTTCGTGCTGCGGCCATCATCCCTCCGGCCACATCCAGAATTGTTTGGTTCCTTGCCTGTTTCTCGTCCAAAAGCATACTATTTCGTTATTTCGAGTATCCACCGGGTGATGTCGTCCAAAACCTCCGGCGAGATGGTTTGCTCGATGCGGTTATATTCCTCGAACGCACCCGTGGTGCACTCCTGGAACATATGGTTCCGACCCGGATATATTTTGGTTGTAAAGTTATCGTTCCCGCTCTCCGATAATATCTTTGCCGCGTGCCGCAGATTGGCTTCGGCCGCTACCTGTACATCCATCCGGCCGTTTATTGCAAATACCGGGCAAAGGGTTTTGCCTATATCGCACGAGGGGTCGTATGCAAGGAAGAAATCCAGCCACGGGTCGCAGTGGGCGAGTACTTCCGCTAGGTTGGACTGCATGAGCGGTGGAAGGGACTGGTAGCCGGCCGCCCCTTTTACAATTTCTTCGCTGTTTTCCGAAATATAATCCCCCTCATGCCGGTTCTTTGCCTTGTAAATATCCCTTAGTGCCATGGCATAAGCATCGGCCAGTTCTTTATCCATGCCCTGCATTACCAGGATGTCGCGGTTCTGGAGCACCAGCGTCGAGTCGCCCGGAAGAAGGCTTCCGGCCATGGATACGACAAAACCTAATTCCGGCTGGCGGGCAGCCGCCATAAACCCGATAGTTCCCCCTTCACTGTGACCGATTATTCCGATCCGTGCGGGGTCGATCTCGTCCCTGTTGCAAAGGAAATCGAAAGCCGCAAGGGCATCGCGGGTGAAATCTTCGCTTGTCGCACCTGCGAAGATGCCGGTGGATTCCCCTACGCCGCGGTCGTCATACCTGAGCACAGCGATCCCGTTGCGGGTTAGGTGGTCGGCGATTACCAGGAACGGCTTATGGCCGAAAACTTCCTCGTCGCGGTTCTGAGGGCCGCTCCCGGTTACCAATATAACGGTAGGGAAGCGGCCGTTTTGCGCCGGTAGTGTGAGCGTGCCGGAAAGTGTGACCCCGTCGCGTAAATTTTCGAATTTAACATCTTCGCACCGGTAAGGGTAGAGCGGATTCGGCTCCTGGGGCCGGTTTACGGTGACCGTTCCCTGCTCCAGATCGAGGGTTAGTTCGTAAAGACCCTGCTTGAATGTGCCCTCGATGTGTGTGGATTCTGAATTTACCGTACCGGTGTATATAACTCCCAACTCGTTTATCGTGATTGTCAGTTTCGAGCCGTCGAGCTCTATCCGGGAGAGAGGGAACCCGGTAACACCCTGGTCGGGACTGTCCAAAGTACCGGTATAACCGTGATCTTCGGACAAAACGTTAAATACCAATCGCATCTGGCTCGGGCCCATATCGAGCGTTCCGAGCCAGCTGCCGGCTATGTCCTGTCCTGAAAACGACATAGCGAAAAGGCAAAAGGTGATAAGGCTGAGCGTTTTTTTCATAAGAATTATTTAAAATTGATACCGCAAAGATAGGTATTTAAAACTACCTTGCAATACAAAGTACTAAAAATCCAGAAAAAAGACCGAATTCTATAATTTTCTGCAATATTCGTCTATTGCCCGGGCGGCCTTGCGTCCCGCTCCCATCGCCAATATCACGGTTGCAGCTCCGGTTACCACGTCGCCTCCGGCAAATACCCCCTTTCGGGTGGTCTCCCCCATATCGTCGGCCACTACACACCCCCAACGGTTTGTTTCGAGCCCGGGTGTGGTTGCGGCGATCAGCGGATTCGGGGAAGTCCCCAATGCCATAATTACCACATCGCACTCGATATCGAACCGGGAACCCTCCACCGGCCGCGGAGACCGCCGGCCCGACTGGTCGGGCTCGCCTAATTCCATCCGCACACAGCGGATGGAATGTACCCATCCATTCTCGTCCGGGAGGATTTCCACCGGGTTTGTCAGCATATGGAAATCTATACCCTCCTCTTTGGCATGATGCACCTCTTCCGTTCGCGCAGGCAGCTCCTTTTCCGAGCGGCGATAAATAATCTGGGCCTCGGCGCCGAGTCTTTTAGCCGTTCTCACGGCATCCATCGCCACATTGCCGCCTCCGACGACAACCACCCGGGAGCCTACATATATCGGTGTGTCGTACTTGTGGTCGTATGCCTTCATTAGATTCGATCGGGTGAGGAATTCGTTTGCGGAGACTACACCGTTGAGGTTTTCGCCGGGGATTCCCATAAACCGGGGAAGACCGGCCCCGGAACCGATGAATACGGCATCGTACCCCTCCTCTTCCATGAGGTAATCGATGGTGACCGTCCTTCCTACTATGGTGTCCGTCTCGATCTCGACCCCGAGTTTCTTTACGTTCTCCACCTCCTTCGCCACAACCGCATCTTTGGGAAGACGGAATTCGGGGATTCCGTATTCCAGTACACCGCCCACCCGGTGGAGAGCTTCGAATATTTTTACTTGGTAGCCCATCCTGGCAAGGTCTGTCGCACATGCGCG
>JAJBVJ010000100.1 GCA_020859875.1 Rikenellaceae bacterium | reverse complement strand
ATTAGCAAATATAAGTCCGCTTATGCCTGTTCGCTGCCGCCGTCCCGGTAATAGACCTTACCTTCGAGGAACTCCTCAGTGGCCACGAGCGACGGTTTGGGAAGGCGCTCGTAGTAGCGCGATATTTCGATCTGCTCGCGGTTCTCGAAAGTTTCCTCCAGCGAATCGGTAGTGGAGGAGAAATCGGCCAGTTTGCGGGTAAGCTCCTGCTTCATATCTACGCCTATCTGGCCGGCCCTCTTGGCGATGATCGTTACCGACTCGTAGATGTTGCCGGTCTGGCTGTCCAGGTCGGTAAGCTTACGGGTTACGGTGTTGTTCGGAATCGTGTTTTTTTTGATCTCCATCGTATTGTGTGTATTCTTTATTCTGCGTTAAGCCTGTTGAGTATCTCGCCCAGCTCGTCCACCTCCTCGTCTATCTCCTGGTAGTTGGCAATAAATTCCTTGGCATTGTCCTGCATCTTATCGAGCTCTTTGACATATCTGCTCTGGGGATATTCCGACACAAAGTTATAATAATTATCCATCATATCGAGATATCTGTCCCTCTGGAGAGAGTAGATGGAATTGGAAGCGAGCAGATAATTGGATTTGGTTATCAGGTACATGATCTCCTCGCGGTGCTCCGTGTCGGGATATTGGTTCAGGGCGTTCTTCAAAGCGACTACCGCGGCTTTGTAGCGGCCTATCTTGTAATAGGTCTTCGCATTGAGGTAGGCCTTGTCATGCAGCCTTTTGGTCAGTTCTTCGATATTCTCCTGCAGGGCTTCCCTCTTCACGCTGCCCGGGTACCTCTCCATATATTCGTCGATGGCGATCAGGGCCCGGCGAGTCGCCGTCTGGTCGCGGTTGGGCGGGGGCGACATGTAATAGAAACCTTTGGCGTACATATACTCCGCATCTTCGAGAAAGGGACTGCTGCCGTAGGTGTGGCGGAACTCGTCGAGCAGCATGGCGCTCGTCTCGAAATCGCCGTTCTTATAATAGGAAGCACCCAGATAATAGGCCACGGAATCGCCCCTCATCGTCCCTATGAAGTAGGGCGCCACATCCTGCAGCAACTGGGATGAGCGGTTGTATTTACCCGCATCGTAATATTCTAAAGCCTTGCGGTACATCGCCTCATGGTCGTTGCTCTTGAGAAGCTTTTGGTATTCGCCGCAACCGGCGACCATAACCGCTGCTGCGAACAAAAGGATGATCCGAGATAAATTTTTACCCATAAATCCGGCTGAGATTTGCGCCTTACAAAATATAGCAGGCAAAGTTACACATTTTTAACGACGATTGAAAAAATATATTGCCCTTAAAATAATTTGTATTGCGGCCGACGCTCTCCGCCGGCATACCGCCTGCATCGGTTAGGCCCCCACCAATAAGTTTTACTACCTATTCTATTTATTTCAAATTATGTATAATTTTGCGGAGGCGACACGCGGGCGGATCTTTGCCCGGGTGTACCCGGACTTGCAGCCAAACAAAAACTTACCATAGTGGATATACTCGAAAGAATCAAGAAAAATGCCGGCGGCCCTATCGGGATGTACCAGGCATACAGCCACGGATATTTCTCCTTCCCCAAACTCGAAGGGGACATCGGCCCCCGGATGACCTTCCGCGGACGCGAGGTGCTCAACTGGAGCCTAAACAACTACCTCGGGCTGGCCAACCATCCCGAAGTCCGCAAGGCGGATGCAGAGGGCGCGGCACAGTTCGGCATGGCCGCTCCGATGGGGGCCCGCATGATGAGCGGGCAGACCAAGTATCACGAACAGCTGGAGCGGGAACTGGCCGCATTCGTCGGCAAGGAGGATGCTTTCCTTCTCAACTTCGGCTATCAGGGCATGATCTCGATAATCGATTGCCTGCTCACCCGCCGCGACGTGGTGGTTTACGACGCCGAGTCGCACGCCTGCATAATCGACGGGCTGAGGATGCATACCGGAAAGCGCTTTGTCTTCGGCCACAACGATATGGAGAGCCTGCGCAAGCAGCTCGAACATGCAAAAAAGGTAGCCGGGGAGACCGGCGGCGGAATACTGGTAATCACCGAAGGGGTATTCGGCATGAAAGGCGACCTGGGCAAACTGGATGAAATTGTAGCCCTTAAAAAGGAGTTCGACTTCCGCCTTCTGGTGGACGATGCCCACGGATTCGGGACTATGGGGCCCGAGGGGCGCGGGACGGCGCACCATTTCGGCGCCATAGACGGGGTGGACGTACTTTTCAATACCTTCGCCAAGTCGATGGCCGGGATAGGAGCCTTCGTGGCTTCGCACAAATACCTGGTCGATTACCTGCGGTACAATATGCGTTCGCAGACCTACGCCAAATCGCTCCCCATGCCGATGGTAATTGGGGCATTCAAACGCCTCGAGCTGATAAAGACCCGTCCCGAATATCTGGAAAAGCTATGGACTATCGTCCGGGCCCTCCAGCAGGGCTTCCGCGACCGCGGCTTCGACATCGGGGTCACCCAGTCGCCGGTAACCCCCGTATTCCTCAAGGGCGATATCCCGGAAGCTACGAATCTGGTGGTCGACCTGCGCGAGAATTACAATCTTTTCTGCTCGGTGGTGGTGTATCCGGTGATTCCCAAAGGCGAGATAATACTTCGCATAATCCCCACCGCGGTTCACACCCTCGAAGATGTGGAATATACGCTCAAATGCTTCGATGCGATCCGCGGCAAACTCGACGCGGGCGAATACAAGAAGCCGATGCCCAATATGGCGGACAAGTAAAATTCCTCCCTCTCGAGGCTACCGACCGAAGCGAACGTGCGGATAGCACATCCGGTGTCGTCGGCCCGGCGGGCGGAAAGGGTAATTTCCCGGTACGTGTCGGTCACAGTGGCCCGTAGTAGAAGTTTAATGCTGATTTCTTTTCCACTTTTGCTTGTCCAACCGACGCCAAACCGAGGGCCATAGAGCTTGCTCATATGGCCGAGGTGCGAAGGAGGAAAAGGAACTTAAAAGTGGCAAAAAGACACCGCCGCGCCGGAGCAGGAG
>JAJBVJ010000296.1 GCA_020859875.1 Rikenellaceae bacterium | reverse complement strand
CCACACCGCCCGGCGATCTCCTCCTCCATCCTGCCGCGGTAAAAGGCTGTTATGTTGTTGACATATTCGGTATCCTTCAACCGGCCCTCGACCTTGAAAGAGGTGACCCCGGCATCGATCAGCCGGCCGATATGCCGTGAAAGGTTAAGATCGCGTACCGACAGCAGATGCTTCCCGCCGATCAGAACCTTTCCGCTTCCGTCCGTAAGGTCGTATTTCATTCGGCACGGCTGCCCGCACACACCCCGGTTCCCGCTCCGCGGGCCCATGCTGCGGCTCAGGTAGCACCGGCCGCTGTGGCCCACACATATCGCGCCGTGGATAAAACATTCAGTTTCGATGCCGCCGACCGCGGTCATTTCCTCGATTTGGCCCAGCGTCAGCCCCCGCTCGAGCACCACCCTCGAAAATCCCGCCCGGGCAAGGAACCGGACATGCTCCGCCGTGGTATTGGTCATCTGGGTGGAGGCATGGAATGCAACACCCTCGAGGCCCATCATCAGCAGGGCAGTGTCCTGAATTATGAGGGCGTCGACCCCGGCCGAAATCAACTCACGGGCCTGCGTTTCCACCCGCCGAAGCTCCTCCTCGTAGATCAGGGTATTTAGGGCGGCATAGACCTTGACCCCGTAGGGATGTGCATACCCGACCAGTTTTGCTATCTGCCCGATGGGGTTTGCCGCGGCGCTCCGCGCCCCGAAGCCCGGGCCGCCGATATATACGGCATCGGCTCCGTGGTCTACGGCGGCCATGCCGGCATCGAGGTTCCGGGCGGGTATCAGCAATTCCAATCGGCGCATCGGAGCAAAAATAAGGTAAAATAAGGGTATAAAAAAAGAGGGCATTGCCCTCTTTTGGAATTACTGCCTTCCAAGACCGCATATAAATGCGTCAAGTTCCCGTGCGGTATCAATGGTGGTATCCCCCGGCCTCGGTCTCGACGAGGGTACGGCTTACGGGATTTTGGCGGAAATATTCGATACAGCGTTCGAGGTCTTCGAGGAACAGGTCGGCAAGATCGCGGCTGAATCCGTGGCGGATCAGCACCCGCTGTACTACCATATCCTGGGCATTTGCCGGCAGGGAATAGGATGCTATCTGCCACCCCCTTGCCCTCATCCTGTCCGAAAGGTCGTAGAGGCTGAATCCGGGGTCGGAACCCTCTTTCAGCATCCAGGCGGCACCCGGAAGCGCATCCTTACCGTCGTAGAGCAGTTCGAAGATCCCGAGCTTCGAGACCTCTTCGGCTATGTAGGCCCCGTGGTCGAGGCAGGCCTGCTGGATACGGCGGTACCCTTCGCGGCCGTGGCGCAGCAGGTTGTAATACTGGGTGATTATCTGGCCCCCGGGACGGGAGAAATTGAGTGCGAAGGTGGGCATGTCGCCGCCGAGGTAGTTGACCCGGAATATGAGCTCTTCGGGCAGGTCTTTCTCCGTGCGCCATACGACCCATCCCACCCCGAGGGGCGAAAGGCCGTATTTATGACCCGACGCGTTGATGGACTTAACCCTCGGAAGGCGGAAGTCCCACACGATGTCCGGCTGGCAGAATGGGGCGATAAAGCCTCCGCTGGCCGCATCCACATGGATGGGAATGTCCAGGCCGGTCTCCTGTTGGAGCCTATCGAGGGCATTGCTGACCGCCTCCACGTCTTCGTACTGGCAGGTGAAGGTAACGCCGAAGGTCGGTACCACCCCGATCGTATTTTCGTCGACCCTTTTAAGTACCTCCTCGGGGGTCATTAAAAGGCGCCCGTGTTCCATCGGTATTTCGCGTATCTCCACGTCGAAGTAGCGGGCGAATTTATGCCAGCAGATTTGCACCGGGCCGGTGATAATATTCGGCTTGTCGGTCGGCTTACCCTCCGATTCGCGTTTTTTGCGCCATCTCCATTTCAGGGCCAGACCGCCCAGCATAGCCGCTTCGCTCGATCCGGTGGTCGAGCAGCCGATGGTGTTCTCGCTTTGGGGCGAGTTCCACAACTTTGCCAGTATCGCCACACAACGAAGCTCGATTTCCGCGGTCTGGGGATACTCGTCCTTATCGATCATATTCTTGTCGACGCACTTGTCCATGATCTTATGGATATATTTATCGACATCCGTCTGGCAGAAGGTCGCAAGGTTCTGTTTCGCATTGCCGTCGAGCAGCAGTTCGTCGAGGATCAGATCGGTGACGACCTCGGGGTCGTTACCCTCGTCGGGAAGCTCGTATTTCGGGATGGGCTTCACAGCGGCATCCTGGGAATAGGGATCGTAGATGCTCTCTTTTTTGTCCTTTGTAAAATGGAGAATGGCCATGATCTTATTATTGTACGGTTAATATTTTCGTGGGCTTATCCAATTGGTGTGCCAACAAGCTCATGCGGGTCGAATATTTACCGATTTGTACAGTAACGGGACAATTCGGTATAAAAATGGGAAAGCCGCCAAAAAAGAGTGAACAATGTTTTGAAGAGCGGTATTTCTTTCGCATTTTTACGAAAACCTTGAATCACTCACCCTACCCGAATCTGCATATGCCAAAAAACTTTACCGTCACGGCTCTTATTGCCGGTCTTTTCTTTGCCCTCTCCGCCGCCGCACAGCCCGCTCAGCGGCTGGTGCGCGTACAGGTCGCTCCCGACCATACCGACTGGATATATAGTATCGGCGAGGATATTAAATTCAATGTATCCGTTCTGAAAAACGACATCCTCCTTACGGATGTAAGAATCCGCTATGAGGTTTCCGAAGACATGATGCCACCACATATGGAAGGTGATGCCACTCTCGAAAACGGCTCCTGGACTATCAAGGCCGGAAGCATGTGTGAGGCCGGCTTTTTGCGATGCCGGGTGTGGGCTGAGTACGACGGCAGGGAGTATGAAGGTATCGCTACGGCTGCGGTCGACCCCGGGACGATACGTCCGACGGCCATGGAGCCCGACGATTTCGACCGGTTCTGGTCGAAGGCAAAAGCCGAGTTGTCCAGTGTACCCCTCGACCCGATCGTGACCCCACTTCCCGAGCGGTGCACTTCGAAGGTGGATGTCTACCACCTGAGCCTGCGGAGTTCCGGCCACGGTGCCCGGGTGTACGGCATCCTTTGCGTACCTAAAGGCGGCGGAACGTTCCCGGCGATCCTTCGCGTTCCGGGGGCGGGCATCCGTCCCTACGGTGGCGATATTTGGGGTGCGGAAAACGGATTTATAACTTTGCAGATCGGAATCCACGGAATACCGGTAACGATGCCCCACGGGGTTTATGACGACCTCGACCGCGGCCCCCTGGCCTCCTACCCGTGGATCAAACTCGACGACAGGGACAATTACTACTATAAAAGGGTCTATCTGGGCTGCATCCGTGCACTCGATTATATTTGCAGTATGGCCGAGTGGGACGGGAAAAACCTTATAGTGGAAGGAATGAGCCAGGGGGGAGCCCTCTCGATTGTTACCGCCGGACTGGACGATCGGGTAACCGCTCTGGCGGCATATTACCCCGCCCTGTGCGACCTGACGGGCTACCTCCACGGCCGGGCGGGCGGATGGCCCCATTTTTTTCGCGGGGACGACCGGCCCACGGGCGAGCGCTTCGAAACCGTCGGTTATTACGATGTGGTGAATTTTGCACGGCGTGTAAAAGCCCGGGGGATATACACGTTCGGCTACAACGATATGGTATGTCCACCGACCTCCATGTTCTCGGCATACAACGTTATAGAGGCACCCAAAGAACTTCTGATATACGAAGAGATAGGACACTATACCTACCCCGAACAGAACGACAAAGTCTGGAAGTGGATACTCCGGGCGGCAGGGAAATAAAAAGGAAAGTGTAAGGGAAAAGGTACCGGCTGCCGGCATAATTTATGCAAGCCACCGGACGATGAGCGGAAGGAAACTCTTTTTTAAACCTTATATGATTATGTGCAGTAGATTTTTACCACTGGCCGTAGCGATAGCGGCCGCGGTATCGTGCGGAAGAGGAAGGGCGGTCGCCGCCGCGGAAGAAACGTCCGTACCCGGGAAAATCCAGACGGAGGAGGCCGCCCCGGCGGCGCCCGCAACGGTCTCGGTCTCGGACGATGGACACCGGTTCCTGTTCGACGGCCCCTATTATTCGGCCGACCTCGTATGGAACGAGGGGCAGGTGAGTTTTTGTGATATGCATATATGCCACGGCCCCGGCTCGCCGAAAGACCTGCCGGTGATGGACAGTAAATTGTGGAGCGGCCCGCAGCGTCAGGCGGGAATATATTTCATGGAGTCCATACCCGGGGTGGGTTTGAATATTATAAAATGCAAAGACCCCCGGAACGAGGATAAGGGAGAAGGCAGCCTCTCCCTGGAATGGGACGACCAGTACGGCTACCGAAGTTTCCGTATGAAGATGGACGATGGCACGGTGAACATCGAAGGCTACGACCCGGCAAGCGGCCAGCCGATAGATAACTGGTTCCTCTCGCTTGTCACCGCACGGGAAAAGGGCAACGATCTGCCCTTTACCGTAATAGTCCCCGAGAGGGTAAATTCGATAGTCGGCGGACGGGAATACCACCTGGGTATAGGCCCCGGGAAGGCGGCTTTGAATACCGAGGATACTCCCCCGGTCTTCAATATCTATCCTGAGAACGGGGTGATTACCCTCATCTTCAAAGATTAACCGCAGAGTTTACCATCCCCTGGTAACCCGCAAAGAGCCTTTGCGGGTTACTTTGCCGTTGCCAGGGCGGCGATGCTGAGTGTAGTGTTATCCGTGGAGCGAAGGATGGTTTCGCCGCATGCGGTCAGGGTCGCCCCGGTGGTAAGTACATCGTCCACAAGCAGGATATGCCGGCCCTCCAGCTCCCCGGGCCTTCGAACATGAAAAGCCCCGCGGATATTGTCCCATCGCTCCCCTCCCTCGACCTTTGTCTGGCTTTTGCCGTGGCGGCGGCGCACTAAATTCCCGGCGGATATATCCGTGCTGAGTGCCGCGGCAATACCTTCCGCGATATATTCCGCCTGGTTGTAGCCTCGTTTGAGAAGTTTGCGCCTGTGGAGCGGCACGGGCATCACAAGGTCTACCGTCCCATACAGTCCCGACTCCGCAAGGCAGCTTCCGAACCAGAGCCCCATCTGGCGGGCGGTCTTCCAGCTTCCGGCATATTTGAAATCGTGGATAAGGTCGCGGTACCGGCTCCCGTGGACGTAATAGAAAAATGCGCATGCATTCTCGACGATCAGGCGGCCGGCGAACTTCTCCTTCACCGGATTCTCACCCATTTCCCATGTGTAGGTAAGGGGAATATCGAGGCGGCAGGCCGGGCACATAAATCCCGCCCCTTCCGTAACGGCCTTCCCGCATCCAGCGCAGGCAGGCGGGAAAAACAGACGGGTGAAATCGCTCCAAAGATTGTATTCACGTTTGGCGATCGGCATATCGTGTACTATATCGGATCCGGGTCGCAGTATATCTTCACGCGGCGGAATTTCTCGTCCTTTTGCAGCTCCTCGATCTTTCCGGCCAACAGTTTCCGGGCTTTGCCGAGGGAACTCTCCCGCTCGATCTTTAGCATTATCCTCTCGATGTACCGGCCCCTTACCCGGTCGACCGGGGGAGGCTGGGGGCCGTTGACCCTCCTGCCGAACACCCTGCGCAGTTCCCCGGCCAGGGCAGCTGCTGCCGCAGTGACGGCTTGCCGGTCGGGATGGTGCAGATAAATGTCGATTATCCGGCAGAAGGGAGGATAGAAAAATTCCCGGCGCTCGGTAAGCTGGGCGCGTGCCATCGCGGTATAATCGCCGGCGGCGGCCCGGACGATCACGGGATGCTGCGGCTGGGAAGTCTGGATGACCACCAGCCCCTGCTCCTGTCTGCGTCCGGCTCTTCCCGCCACTTGGGTAAGCAGCTGGAAAGCCCTCTCCGACGCCCGGAAATCGGGATAGGCCAGAAGGTTGTCGGCATTCAGCACCCCCACGAACGAGACCCCCTCGAAGTCGAAGCCTTTGGTTATCATTTGTGTCCCCACGAGAATGTCCGTCCGGCCCCGCTCGAAAGAGCGGACTATCCCGCCGAACCTCACCTCGGAAGTGGCCGTATCGCGGTCGAGCCGCTCGATGCGCGCCCCGGGAAACAGAGCCGCCAGTTCCTCCTCTATTTTTTCCGTTCCGAACCCGCGGGTCTCGACCCCTTTCGTCCCGCAGGCGGGACAGAAGGGCGGCATGCTCTCACCGTGGCCGCAGTAGTGGCACCTAAGGCTGCCTTCGGATTTATGGTAGGTAAGGGTTACGTTGCAGTGGGGGCATGAGGCCGTCCACCCGCATCCGGGACACTCGATATAGGGCGAGAATCCCCGCCGGTTCTGGAACAGTATTGCTTGACGGCCCCTTTCCAGGACTGCGGAAATCGAATCGATGGTTAGCTTGTTGAAATGGGATCGCCTCTCCCCCCTTTTGACGGCTTTAGTGGTGTCCGATACCACTATCCGGGGCATGGGCGACCCGCCATACCGCTCTGCGAGGTAAATATACCCGTACTTGCCCGCCAGTGCGTTCGCATACGATTCCAGGGATGGGGTGGCGCTTCCCATAAGAGTTTTCGCGCCTGTCATCCCGGCCAGCACAATTGCCGTATCGCGGGCATTATAGCGGGGGGCCGATTCATGGTTCTTGTAACTTGGATCGTGCTCCTCGTCGATTACCAACATACCCAGCCTTTGGCCGGGAAGGAAGACCGCGGAACGGACACCCACCACCAAGGTGCCTCCCCGTGAGGTGGCCGCGCGGATGAAATTCTCCGTCTTCCGCCGCACGGGATAGCTCGAGTGGTACGTGACGACATCCCGGCCGAAAAACTTTTTCAGGCGCGAGACCGTCTGTGAGGTCATGGCTATTTCGGGAAGCAAATAGAGCACATCCTTCCCGGCCGCCAACTGTTCGGCGATCAGCCGTATATATATCTCGGTCTTCCCGCTGCCGGTCACCCCGTGAAGCAGAACCGTATCTTTAGTCTGGAAAGCCTCCCTGATACCCTCCAATGCCGCCGCCTGTGGCTCGGAGAGCCGTGGGAGCAGTGACACGGGGAATATTTCATCCCGAGGGCCTTCCCCCGGAAGAAGCTCCTTTTCCCTTCTTACAATATACCCCCTCTTCTCGAGCCTTCCCAATACGTCGGCACCGGCATCGACCCGCTCACGTGGCACCTCTTTCCCGAATGGGTCGTCACTCCCCAGTGCCTCCACCAATGCGGCCAAGGCCTTGTACATCCCCGGTGCGCGGGCGGATAGTTTCTCGAAAGCCTCGTTCAGCCGGCCGGGTTCACAAGCTCCTTCACCCAGGCCGACAGAGACTACTGTCGAGGGCCGGTAACTCTTTTGCCCGATCTCCAAGTCGGTCAATCCCGACGGCTTGAGGGCCGCGGGAATGGCCGTACGCATGACTTCCCCCTCGGAGCACATATAGTAGTCGGCCACCCAGCTCCAGAGCCGGAGCATGGCATCTCCAATTACCGGGAAACCTTCGTGGACCGTAAACACAGGGCGAATATTGCCGTAATGCGGTCTTTCGCGCACAAACCCCCGCACAAGGCCGGTGTATATCTTCGAAGGGCCGAGCGGCACGGTAACCAGACTTCCCCGTCCGATCTTCTTCCGCAATTCTTCCCCGACGGCATAGGTATAGACCCCGCCCGGAAGCGGAAGAATTACCTCTGCAAAGAGCGGAATATCTTCGGAAAAGATTGGGATTTGAGCCATATCAGGGTAAAATTATTCGTTTTTTTCCGAAAAAGGGAAAAACGTCCGAAGAAATGGCGGGGATTAATTTTTGTATCTTTGCCCGAACGGATCTTCAAAGTAAAAATATGCCGCAACTGATATATCCGGGCAGGATCGCCGCCGTATCCTATCTAAATACGGTCCCGTTCATCTACGGGATTGAACATAGCGGCTGCCTGCGGGCAGGTCTGATCCTCTCGCCGCCGAGCCGGTGTGTCGCGGCATTTACGGAAGGAGAGGCGGACATAGCGCTGGTTCCCGTAGCCGCGGTGCCGCAGCTTCCGGATGCAAAGGTAGTCACCTCCTTCTGTATCGGTGCCGTAGGGCCGGTGCGGACAGTTACACTTATGGCCGATTGCCCCGTCGGGCAGATCGAGCGCATCTGGCTCGACGGCCACTCCCGCACATCGGCGGCCCTGGTAAAGATTCTTTGTGCGGAATATTGGAATATATCGCCCGAATTCCTCCAACTCGACGATTACCGCGCCATAGACCGCCCACGGAAGGGCGATGCCTTTCTTTTGATCGGGGACAAGGTTTTCGATTACGAGGGCCGTTTCGCCCGGATATTCGACCTGGCTGTCTGCTGGCAGGAGTATACGGGCCTGCCTTTCGTATTCGCGGTATGGGTTGCACGTGAATCTGTCGGGGAGGAAGTTATCGAGGCCCTGGTCAGGTCGTTCGAATACGGTATGGGCCACATACCCGAATCGGTGGCATACTACGGCCACAGCGGGAAAGAATATGCCGTGCGGTATCTTACCGAAAATATCGATTTCCCACTGGACGACCGCAAATACCGCGCACTGGAATCGTTCTGGGAGAAATGCAGACTTTCCGATTCATATTAATAGTTCGGGAAATGCCCGCATTAATATAAGCATTCACAATTCCCGGTTCCTTTTTTCACTTCCTGTGCCCTGCCCAAAACGCACCCGATTGGCCGACCGTAAGGTATAACCAATCAATCGAACGGCGTAAATACATACCCGGTTCCTTCGCCCGTTATCTCTCCCAATGCGGGATACGGGATGTGCATTCCGGCAACTGGTATATTATTACTGCTTACATATCGAAGTATATAAAGGCGGCTTTTTACAGCCGTTTCGGGATCGATGTCGTATGTTACGGCAATTTCGGGATGGGGCATCTGCACGGCCATCGCATGAGCCAGATCTCCCCAGACCAGCATCCGGTCGGTTCCGCAAACTATCATAAAACCGATATGCCCCGGGGTATGTCCGTAGGCCTCTACCGGGTGTATGCCGCATCGGGCCGGCACCTCTTCGATCTTTAAAGGGTCGATCAGCTGCACATCTTCGCCGTACTTTTCAACCACCTCCATTGCTTGCCGGAAGTTCCCCCTTTTATCTTCGGGCAGCAGGTTCATCTGTTCGGTGCTTGTCCAGTAGTCGTGCTCTGCTTTGCTTACGATCAACCGGGCTTCGGGGAAGGCTCTTTGGCCGTCTTTCAGGAGTCCGCCTATATGGTCGCCGTGCATATGCGTAAGCATGATCTCGTGGATATCTTCCGGGTTAAGTCCCAGTGCGGCCAAATTTTCGAAAAGTTTACGGCCGTAGCCGGTATCGATAAGGATATTTTTGCCGTGCCGTTTCACAAGAAAGACATTGGTCGCCATAGGAAAGGTTCCGTCGGGAGCATACGTCTCTATGATATTCGGGGTGGCATCGATAAGTATCCCGGTATCGCCTTCCCCCTCTCCTTCCGAAAGGAGTATGACTTCGTTATTTCCGACCCTATGGGAATATAGTTCCTGGGCCGCGAGTCTCACGGAGCAGAAAATTACTAACAACGAAATGAAAACGGTCTTTTTCATATCATCTATAATTAATATGTACTGGTTTATCCGCTAAGGTAGGATTAATACGGCCATTTCCCGAAGGTTACGGCACGGAGGTGTAAAAAAATTTTTCGGCGTTGTAAATTCTTTACCCTTTCCTTCTGTGTAGATAATGTCTACTCGATATATACTGGTTTCATTCCACAATATTAAAGGGGCCCCCTTTCGGTAGTGCCCCCTTATATATTTATTGTACCCCGGGAAAATATATAAACGATCCCGCTATGGACGTCGTATCAGTATTTCCATTTCTTGAGCACCTGGTATAAGGAGCCCGCCCAGAAATTGCGAAGCCCGAACCCTCCGGCCTTTCCCGATACATCTTTGGTATATATTATTTCTTTGGTGGGGATGTCGAATAATACGACCTTCCACACCCCCTGATTGTCCTGCTTGTTCAACAGCTGGCAGATTATAAGAAGCCCGACACCCTGGTCGTTCCCGCCGTAAGCGGATAGGATCTCCCCGAGCTGATCGTCGCCTATTCGGTAGGTCTTGTCGGAAGTGCGCAGATCCTGGTTAAGAATTACACGGCTATTTGCAGTCTCGAAATTCTGGATGGGGAAATTCTTTCCGAAGGCGTTGGCAAGATTGTATTTCTTACCCTCTTCTATCACCAGGATGTTTATATTGGTGAAGGCGTTACGGAACTGGGTGTCGGTTTCGCTTGCACCGAAAACTTTGGTGTGGGAAAAGTCTATCCCATAATAGTTAGCGGTTGTGACGCTTTGCAGGTCGGTCTGGGCGCCGGCTGTGCCGACCATGCATAGGCCGAGCACCAGCGTCGTCGTTAGTTTTTTCATGACGGTTGAGTTTGGTTTTTATCGATTTATAAATATACGCATTTTCTCGACTTTCTCTCCATCGGGGAATGTTGTATTTCGAGCAGCTCTTTTTCGGTTGCGAATACAATTTCCGGGGCAACCCTTATTCGTGATCGAAAAATGTCTTTGAGATGTTTTACGAATCCCTCATCCGTGTTTCTCGAAGCTATTTTGATCCTCAACTGGTCTGTCCCGAGGTTTCCTGTAAATACTTCCACCACATAGGTGATTATTTCGGGAACGTCGTTCAGTACGTCGTATATCGCGGGAGGATAGAGAGTCGTCCCTTTATATTTTATCATTTCGCCTTTGCGTCCGATCACTCCGCCAAGGCGTGGTGTCCGGCGACCGCAGGCGCACGGCTGGTTGTACATGCGGCAAATATCCCCAGTACGGAACCGCAGCAGCGGCATTCCTTCCACCCCGATGGTAGTGACGGTCACCTCTCCCGACTCCCCTTCCGCGACGGGTTTGCCATCCTGGTCAAGTAGCTCCGCGATTATAAGCTCGGGCTGAAGATGGCCGCCGCAAAATTCCCCGCATTCGGTAAAGGAGGTCTGCATTTCGGTGGATGCATAGGTAGAATGGAGCGCCAGTTCGGGCCACCGCTCCCGAATGCGCCTGCCCAGGGTGCTGAGTGACAGGTCGTCGTTGCGGAGGGTCTCGCCTATACAGATCGCTTTTTTAAGCGAGCAGCTGCGGTAATCGATCCCGTGTGTAATGGCAAAGTCAGTGAGCTTCATGAGGAAGGAGGGAACGACGATGCAAAAGTCGGGACGGATGCGGGCTATGGTGTCCCATTGAAGTTCGGGGATGCCGTTGCCGACCCTCACCACACCGTATCCCCCTTCGCGTGCACCCATAAAGTAGGCAAGTCCCGCCATGAACCTCCGGTCGATAGTGGTCATAAGCTGCATGACCTGGCCCGGGGTACATCCCGCCGTCGAGTAGGAGAGGGCCTCATTATAGGCCAGCCTGTCCAGGTCGCCCGAAGTGAGGGCGAATGTGACGGGACTTCCGAGGGTGCCCGAGGTGGTCACATAATCGACGATCCGTTCCCGGGGGACGCATATAAAATCTTCGCCGTGGAGCTGTATATCCTCTTTGGATGTCGTCGGAAGAATACGGAGATCTTCGACGGTCTTTATGGAGCCCGGTTTTATCCCCCTATCTCGAAACATCCTACGGTAGTAGGGCGAATGACCGTACAGGTAATTCACGGCTTCCCTCAATTTTCCATTCTGGAACTCGCGTATCTCCTCAGGTGAGCGGAATTGTATATCCGGAAATTTATTCATCATTTCAGTTTCTTCAATGCCTTTTCGATCTTTTCCCGCTGCCCGGCTTTTGCGGTCTCCAGTTCCAAAGCCTTCCGGTAATACTTCCCGGCCATATCGGAATTACCAATCCGGTGGTAGTGCTCGCCGAGTATGGAGTAGGTTTCGAAAAATAGGGGGTTGTTGGAAATATATTCCCCGGCGACCATCGGGTCGATCTCTTTTTTATCTTTAGTAGCGGCACGTATCGCGGCGGTCATTTTCCGGTGGCGGAGTATTTTCGGATGGTCTCCGTTCAAGAATGCGCTGTCTGCACCGATTGACATATCTTCGCAGTGTATTTCCCGGGAGAAATCCAATTCGGCGAAAATTTTATCCAGGTCGTAACAGACAAATTTCCCGGACTGCCACGGGGCTGTCGATACCCACATCTGCCTTTTTTCGGGTTTGAAGATCACGGAATGGTGTCCGATGCTTTGGTTGATCGATTTTTCGTTTGTAAGCCCTATTTCCGTTCCGCCGAGGCCCCGCCGGTCGCGCAGTATCTCCGCGGCGATATGCTCGTCCACCGCGGGATTGTCGTCCAGAAGTTCGTTCAAGCGGTCGAAGCGGTAGCGGCTGTCGCTGCGGCGGATATTATCGAGATTGTTTTTGTCTGCGGCAAAAGCTTCGGATTGGTAATGGTTGGTTACAACCAGCCGCTGGCCGCCGCTTCGGTAGAGCTCGGTACGGCGCGGGGTCTTTTCGATTACGGCCGCCGAGCCGTCCTCGGCGGAACCTATAAGTATACTCTCGCTTACGAAGGTCTTTCGGCTGGACGCAATCTTGTAGGCATCATCTATACTGGCTGCATACTGGAGTATCTCCCGGGCAAGTATGGAAATAGGGGTGGCCGACGAGAGGGGAAGATCACCCTTTGCCGCATTGAGCGTCACCGTAAGTCCCTTTTCATTCATTCCCGACAGCACTCCCGACATTCCCGGCCATCCCACGCTGGCGAATTTATACCCGTGCTCGGGTGCGTAGAAAGAGACCAGCTTGTTTTTGGCGAAATCGTCCCCGACCCAGAAATCGAAATTCCGTGCCACCAAAAGGCCGGAGTCGGCCGTTTCTTTTCCCCAAACGGCCAGGGCACTGCATCCAACGAGCATATAATCCTGCATGGTATGGCCGATATCGTGGGCGGCATGATAGTTCAGTTGCCGTTGATACGGGTTGCCTATGGCGTCGAATTCCCGGGTGGCAGACAGCGATACCCCGTAAATCTCGTTGCGGAACTCCTCGTCGACGGCCTCCCCCAGATTGCGGTTGAACACAACCAGGAAAAACCTCAGGAACCTGAGGTATCTGTCCGACGGGACGAATTCCCTTATCTGGTCTATGAATACCTTTTCCTGGTAATAAAGAAGTTCACGGGAGAGCCTTCCGAAAGCCGTACCGCGTTGGAGCGGGTCGCCGTGAAGGTATATTTCCCAGAGGCCTGTTTGGCTGCGGCGCAGCATATTGCCGTTGCATTCAGTATAGCCGTTGCGTTCCGTAACGGGAAAATCTGCCGGATCGACCTCGATCTGCGGCTCTTTCATATCCGCTGAAAAGTAGAGGTAGCAGGCGACCGACGTTATGAGCAGTAACAATCCGAGTAGAGCGATTCCCATATATTTCAATATTTTCCGTATCATACTATCAGCATCCGCCTATTTTTTTTGCAAGGTACTCTTCTCCCAGAAGTTCCGCACAGGTGATAGCCGCAGTCAGGGCAACCCCCAGGGCCCCGTGTACATTCATATTCTGGCCGGTAAGCAGCAGATTCGGTATTTTGGTCTTTACCGGGATAAGGCTCGTGAGAGGCGAACGGCTGTCCTTTATTATCCCGTAGGCCGACCCCTCGGGAATACCCGTGTAATCGCGGTACGTTAGCGGGGTAGTGGTATAGATCGAGTCGATTCCGCCGCGAAGGTCCGGAAAGTTCTCGCAGGCAATATCTATAAGTTTTTGCGCCGTCCGCTCTTTGAAGTCTCTGTACTGCTGGCCTCTCTTTTCCGGGGTGGTGTCCGCCCACCGGCCCAGCTGCTCGATGCGCATTGCACAGAGCAGGTTGACGATCTGGGCGTAGGGCATGGGATCACAGGGGGCTTGCATACTCATCAATATCGCACGCGGTGCATCCGCCCGAGTGTCGTATTCGGTATTCCATGCATCGTCAGTCTTATAGAAATAGAAGTTGCGGTTCATGTAGGGGAAAGCCCCGGGTTTCATGATTAGGTAGGCCGAGAAGATGCCATAGGAATTTTTAAGCGATCGAAGGCGGCTGATATATGCCTTGCGGACAAGGGGCGTCTTATCGACCAGTGAAAAAGTCGTGGCCGGATGCGCCGAAGATATATATTGCCTGGCCGTAAAGATCTCCTGTCCGCCGTTCACTTCGACGTGATCGATCCTTCCGTTCCCCATCCCGATCCGGGTTACCCGTTTTCCCGTGAGGACGGTTCCACCATAGGAGCGGATCGTTTCGGTGAGTGCATCGGCCACCTGTTGGGAGCCGCCGGCGATGCGGTAGGGGCTCTCGATAAAAGAATGGTTTATCATCCCGAAATGGTACATCGAGGTTACCCCCCTGATGCCCCGTAAAGGCTCGAATTTCCGGCCAATGCATTTTTAAGTTTCTCGTCTTTAAAGGTTTCGTCCAGCACGTCGGAGGCCGCAACTCCCAGGTAGCCGAGGTCTTTCGAAGAGAGCAGTCCGCCCCGCATCGTTTCGACGCTTATCGATTGCCCGATATTTCGGACGATCCCGCAGAAACGGTCGATACCCGTCCGCTCACCGGGAAACTCGCTTTTGAAATAACTTGTAAATGCTTGGTAGCCCACCGGGAATCTGTACTGCTGTCCGCCGATGCAGATAATATCGAACCCGTCGGGATCCATTTTCTGCAAGTTCAGCCTGTCGAGGATACCGAAGTATTTGAAATACCGGTTCAGAACGTGGCCGTCGTCCATGCTCCCGATGTAATGGATGCCCGTGTCGAGCAGTCGGCCCTGCCGGCGGAAACTCTGCAAACACCCGCCTATCACGCCGTTCTGCTCCAGTACGCAGACGTAGTAGCCCTCCCTGCCGAGGATCGCTCCGCAGGCCAGCCCCCCGAGGCCGCCCCCAATAATTATTATGTCGTATTTATTCATCACGGGATCGTTGGCGGGTTGCGATATAGATCTTATTCGAGGTGTGTTTGTCGTTCTCGAATACCTCCATTTCGAACCCGTAGGCTTCGACGATTCGGGCCAGCCGGTCGGTGGAGGTGAAATTCAATCCCGATCCGGCTTTGTTGAAACCGGTAATTCGGGTCGACCATTTTTCGGTAAGTTTCGTTATGGAATGTCTCTTGCGTTCCGACGAATCCCCGTCGCGGATTATGATCTTCCCGCCGTCCAAGACCTTATCGAAACACTGCCCGAGCAGCTTTTCCTGTGCGGGGTAATCCAGGTAATGGAGCATGTCGTTCAGGATATAGACATCCGCCCGGGGAAGGTCGTACCGGGAGGCGTCGCCGCATATAAAGGTCGTCCTCTCCCCGCACAAGAAGGAGCGCCGGGCGACCATTATTTTTTCACTGTCGTAGTCTATTCCAGTAATATTCCGGCTTTCGGACAACATCGAGAGCATAAAGGGCAGCGGCCCGTAACCACACCCGATATCCACGATCCGCCCCTCGCGCGGGACTATCCGGTCGAAGAATTCGTACTTTTTTTCGAGCTTCACCTTTATCCGCATATACCATTCGAGAACAGGCCCTTTGAATGTATAGTTCTTAATGAGGGCGTCGTAGAAATAGGGGTTGCAGGTGCGATTATACCGATCATACACCCGGGCATATTCCCTGCGGAAATATATGGCGATATTTTTTGTCCTTTCCCGGTCGGTGATTCCATACGAGGTGTCCGCCGAAGATATGCGCGGCAGAATTTCGGAAACGAGTAACCCTTTCTTGATATAGAAAGGTTGCCGTTTGGACGATACCAAACCGTTCCCATAGAGTACGACAGGAAGTATGTCGAGATCGAGTTCGCGTGCGAGAGTAAATGCCCCTTTATGGAACCGTTTGATAGTGTTGTCGGGCGATCGGGTGCCTTCCGGGAAAACTATAATACTGTAGCCTTCGTCGACCATCGGTCGCAGCTGTTCGGTCAGCCGCTGGTAACCTTCCTGGGTGCTGCTGAAACCCGCATATCGTACCACTCTGCCGAAGAAGGGCGATTTCCATACCCACTGGTTGGTCACCATCACCAGCTTCGGGTAAAGGCTGAGCAGTACGAGTATGTCGATGAAAGATTGATGGTTCGCAATTATAACCGAGGGTTTTTCGAAAGTTTCCCCGTACGGGTTTACATGAACCCGGCGGGTGGTGAACATGGTCCGAAGGAAAAGCCAGGTCGAAAACCGGATTGCACGGTGGAAAAGGTATTTCCTTCGTTTTTCCCCGACGGGCATCAGATAAAGCAGAAGTATGTAAATCTGGAGGACGAAACAGCCGGTTACGAAATAGAGAAAGCAGTAGAGGGTATTTAAAAGGCTAAGGAGGGTGAACGGGAACCCGCCGTTTTTCGTCCTTCCCGAGATGAACAGTCTGAATATTACCGGCTGCAGGGTAAAAGCCACCAATACCACCGCCGCCATCCCGAGCAGGGAAATGGCCGATATGGATCTGAGCGCCGGGTGCCGGGCAAAGATAAGTACACCGATCCCCACCACGATCGTAACCGCTGAGAAGAAGATAGCGGTTTTGTGGGCGGGCAATAGTTTCTTGCCGTCCTTGTATTCATTCAGCAGACCGTCCATTATAAATATGCTGAAATCGTCCCCGATCCCGAAGATGAAGGTGGAAAGAATTATATTGACTATATTGAATTCTATACCCAACACCGCCATCAGGCCCAGAATTATAAACCAGCTTACAGTCATCGGGAGGAAGGCCATAAGAGCCAGTTCTATGCGGCCGTATGATACCAGAAGCGCTCCGAAGATAAGGAACGAACACAGGAACAGTATCAGATAAAAATCGTCGCTAACGGTCTGGGCCATAATATTTGCGAAATATCCCCGGTCGGCGACTGTAAACGACCCATCGCCGATGAATAACCGGTAAACCTCTTCTTTATGTTCTCCTGGAAGATTTACCTGCGCCATAAGCATCGTAATGCCGTCTGCCGAGGCGGCCCATTGGTCGAGCCACCCGTCGGACATAAGGTCTGCAAGGCTTCCCGGTTCATATTTTTTTTCGAGGATACGGGTAAACTGCCGGAAGGCTCCGGGCATGAATCCTGCACGGGCCGCGCCCTGCTCGATACGAACTTCGACTTCCTGCTTTTTATCTTCCGTCCAATAGGATTCCCAGCGGGCGATGCGCTTTTGCTGTTCCCTTTCCGGAAGAAGGAAATTTACCGCCGTCGAATAGCCCTCGATCCGGCCCTCGGCCCGGAGCGAGTCGAGAAGTCCGTTCATTCTGACGTAGGATCCGTAAGCCCGGTCTTCGTCCGCAGCCGCCGCGATAAATAAAGTGGTGCCCACATTCTCACCGGTAAGCCCCTCGAGCCTTCGCTCCGCCTTTTCGATATGCGGCGGATAGTAGTTGAGGTTCATCATATCGCTGTCGAACCCTACCTTGTTGCAGAAGAAAAGACTTACAACGGTGAGGATGACGATTCCCCAGAGGAGGTATTTGTTCCGGTCGAAACGGTAACTATTCGCTTTTTCAATTGCCCGCAATATCTTCCCGGCGGGTTTTACGGGCCCTTTACTCATGAGGTGGGGCAGGAATACAAGGCAGAAAAGCGTAGTTCCGGTTAGGGCCAGAGCCGAAAAGACTCCGAAATCGCGGAGCAGCTGCGATTTGGTGAGAACCAGCCCCAGGAATGCACCGATGGTAGTAAAACTGCCCACGGTAAGGGGATAGGCCAACTCCTTTACGACCGTTTCCGGATCGTCCATATGGTTGCCGTGGGCGATAACGTGCATAGAATAGCTCATTGCGATGCCGAAAACCGCCGCTCCTGCACCGACGGCAATCGCCGACATGGAGCCGTAACCGACGAGCCACATCACGCCCAGTGAAAATATCCCTCCGAAAACCACGGGAAGGATTATTAGCGGGACAGCCCATTTGTTTCGGAAGACCAAGGTGATGAATACCACTATTATCAACAGGGCGATGGTAAGGGTGACCATCGTGTCGCGCTTTATCTGTCTGGCATTATACACGGCTACGCTCGGCCCCCCGAAATATTCCACCGTAATATTTCCGCCGTACTGCGACCAAACCTTTTCGATGGCATCTTCTATCGCCACCACCAAATTCTCGTTGGCCCGGGTATCGGTCATGCCGAACCGTGGGTCGACAACCATTACCAGGGTGGAAAGATCGGGCGAAAAGATATGGCCGCCGTATATTTCATACTTTCCTTCGAGTGCGAAATCCTGCATATTTGCAAGGGCCCGCGAGCCGAGACCGAGAGGGTCTTGCAGTATTACATCCTTGAGCCCGATACCGATAGCGGAAGTTAGCATGGAATGGTTTTGAGCCATTCTTTGTTCTATGCCGCCCTCCGTGAGGAGGGAATCGAGATGCAAATAGTCCTCGGGGGTGAGGTAAAGAGGAAGGTTGTCATAAACCATCGAGACCATCCTTCCGATCGCCTGTCCGTCGATCCCGGCCAGGATGCTTTTTATATATTCTCCGCCGGGGCCCTCCTCCAATGCCACCCGGAAGGTCTCGGAGGCATCGATGAGCAATTCCTGTTCGTCTTCGGTGTCGTAACCCTCCGTAACGGAGAACATCACGACTATTTGATCCTTTGCCTTGAGGTTGGCAAAAACCGCCGAGCTGTGACCGCTACCGGCATCGTCGGGAAAGAAGCTGGTCAGCTGTTCGTCGAACTGGATTTTCAGGGAAAAGTGCAGTAGTAGTCCTGTGACGCCGGCCAACACCGCGAAAAGGGCCGGACGTCTCCGGTCGAAGTAACGGTATATGCCGACGAATATTCTGCTCACCGTGCCGTCCCTTTCCTGAATTTAGACATAAGTACGTAGCTGACGGTCCCGAAAATCAGGGCACATGCACAGCCTACCACCACGCTCCCCACGATGTACTGCCAAAGCCCCTCGCCGATCACTTCGAGGGAAAAATTATTGAAAGTCAAAAGCAGGGGACGGTTAAGGCTCAACCCTCCCACGGCGTAACATACATAAACGATCACGGGGATCATCGGGGGAATGCTTATATTCGATCCGAGGATGGCTATGACCTTGTTCAGTTTTAAGAAGTGGGCCGTCACGCCCGCCACCACCATCTGGTAGCCCCACACCGGAACGATCCCCCAAAAGACCCCGAGGGCAATGGACATCGACATGGTGAGGTTGCTCTCGTTGGTGCGGGTCACGTAATTTCGCATAAAAACCTTTGCATTCTCCATCGTCAGCGACTTGAAGAACCTGTATGGCCAGTATATCACGGCAGCGATAACCACAAGCACCGAATTGAGAAGGCTGATCCGGGTAAAGTCTCGCAGCGGCTTGAAATGGGATACCCTTTCCCCTTCCGGAGGATAATGTACCCTCACCGGAATGTTTTTGACCGGGATTCCCTTCCATGCCGCGCGAACGATCACTTCGAGTTCGAATTCGTAACGGTAGGTAAAAAATTTCATCTGAGCTATCTCCCCGAGCGGGTATGCCCGGAAACCGGACTGGGTGTCGTCGAGCTTTATGCCCGTTTCCAGCCGGAACCAAAAATTTGAAAAGCGGTTGGCAAAAGTATTCTTCGAGGGCATATTCTCCGTGTGCAGATTGCGGGAACCGACAATTAGGGCGCCGGGTTCCCGTTCAATGGCATCGAGAAGCTTCGGTATGTCTTCCGGGAAGTGCTGGCTGTCCGAATCGATGGTAATTGCATAGTCGAAACCCCGGGATGCCGCATGGCGGAGCCCGGTTTTAAGAGCTTCTCCTTTACCCCTGTTTTTGCCGTGGGTAAGAACAGTGATCCCCTCGATACCGGAAAGTAGATCCGAGGTACCGTCTATGGAGCCGTCGTCCACCACTATTATATCCCGTGTATAGTTCTTTACCCCTTCGACCACACCGCAAATGGTAGCCGAGTTGTTATAGGTAGGTATTACGACTGCGCATCCCATTGCACTCATCCTCTCCCGTTCCCGTATGCCGTCAGTAATCTCCATCTATTTCAGGTTAGCTTTTATTTTTACCATTGTCTCATCCCCGCACGCCATAGTCCCGGAAATGTCCACACCGGCGGCAGACTCCCCGATCGACAGCACCACCTTCAGCCTGCTGTGCCGGGCCGGGAGAACGGAGGAGACGAATTTACACTCCTTCACCGTATCGTAAGCCAGTTTGCGGCCGCACGCCTGTGCTGCGCATCCCCGTATGATATACATCGAACACACACCCGGCATTACGGGCATCCCGGGGAAATGTCCACCGAATACCTCATGGGCGGGGTCGATGCGGATATCGAAAACCCACTGCCCATCCTGCCTCCGGAAACCGGTTATTTCGAAAAGTCCAGCCAGCCCCATATCATATGTCGAAGACCGAGTCGTCCACGGTCGAGTTGAATATTTTTTTAGTAAACGTATATTCGGTATAGTCGCCCGAGGGCTCCTCCATACGGAGGGTTACAAGCGACATATCCCCCTTGTCGAAGGTGAGGACTATGGCGGAAACCTGGTTTCTTGCCTTTCGGTTCGACGGGCAGATCGTAAGGCGATACCCCTGCGGAGTCTCCTGGTAAGTGACTTCGGAACCTGCTTCCAGCAGCTTTATATCTCCGGTCATGCAGGCCGTAAGCATATTTTTCAGCTGTTTTAGCATTGGGTTGGAATTCATGGAAACGACATTGCGGCGGCCGTCGGTCACGATCTTGAACCGCTCGCCGTTCATCACGATCATATCCCCGGCTGGCCGGTCGAACTCAAGGCAGATATTCCCTTCTCGCTGGTAGTAGAAACGGCCGCTCGATCTGGCGTCGCCGGCAAGCACCGACATATGCCTCACTTGTGTAAATTCACACCGGATGGTGCGGATCGTCTGGCTCTGCTCTCTTAATTTCTCACCGAATCGCTGTGCCACTTCGCCGTCGGATGCCCATGCGAAGCTGGTAAATACGATCGAAAAAAATAATGCGGCGGTGATCTTTTTGAACATGTTTGTTTTTATTTGTCGAATTCATCCACTCTTAAACACCGGTAACCCCTGCTTTCAAGTTCGGCCAGCAGCCCTTCGGCGAGCTCCGGGCTCTCCTCACGGTCGGCGTGCAGCAGAATGATCGCCCCGTGGTGGAGCTTGCGGATTATCCTTCCGAGAATCCTCTCCCGAGGCCGGCCCGTGGTGTCGACCGAC
>JAJBVJ010000001.1 GCA_020859875.1 Rikenellaceae bacterium | reverse complement strand
GTGTGTGTTGTTATTGGGTGTTGTTTTGAAAATGGTTGCAAGATAGGGGTTGGGGAGGAGGGGAGGTTTATACGGATTTGGATTAGGATGGTTGAGAGATACCTGCACGGGGATATTATACCGGTTGTATTGATGGTACGCCGTATCGATCAAGGAAGGTTGTTTTCTTTTCCACTTTTGCTTGTCCAAAAGTGGAGTAAAAGGACACCGCCGCGCCGGATCAGGCGTTGCTTCCGGGAGCTTCCCTCATTACATGGTAATTCGGGTGATCTCCCTCACGCAACTTGATTCCTGCTCCGGCTAAAAACGGCGAGTTTCTATCCGGCTTCGCCGGAAGGAGAGAGTTCTTTTTAGGCCGGGTGCCGGAAGGAGACCCCTGCCGGCGGCTAAAATTTTTTCCGCTTTGGGTTTTGTTTTATTTGCTGCGGGGCCTTGCATAATGATTTGCTGCTCTGTTTATTGCCCATACTTAAAAATAGAGCGCACATTTGGAATCATAAATATATTTTATAATATTTGCAGTTATATATAGGAACAGCCTTGCCAGCCTTAGATAATTTAAATGCAAAAACTACATTATCCCAATGACTATCGTCCAGATTGAGTACCTGCTTGCGGTTGCCAACTGCGGCAGTTTTTCGCTCGCATCGGAGCGCTGTTTCGTTACCCAGCCGTCGCTCAGCATGCAAATTAAGAACCTCGAAGAGGAGCTCGGGGTGATCCTGCTGGATCGTTCCAAAAAACCGGTGATACCCACCGAGGTCGGAGCGGTCGTAATTAAGAACGCCCGCGAAGCCCTGAAAGCCTACAACTATATCAAGGAATCGGTCAACGAGCTCAAAGGCGAAGTGTCGGGTACACTGCGTCTGGGTGTAATTCCGTCTATCGCTCCTTACCTCCTGCACCGGTTCATTCCCGGTTTCCTGAAAAAGTATCCCAAGATAGAACTGGAAGTCCGTGAGATGAAGACGGCCGATATAATCGTGAACCTCAACCGTGACACTCTCGATGCCGCTATCCTGGCGGGGGGAATGTGTCCCGACAGCATAATCGAAGAAGACCTCTTCAACGACCGCTTTTTCGCCTACGTTTCCCAGTCCAACCCTCTCTACGAACGGAGCAATATCCGCATCGAAGATATAGATATGAAGCAGCTTCTTCTGCTCAGCGACGGCCACTGCCTGCGCGACCAGATATTGGAAATATGCCAGCTGCGCCGTGCCGCCAACCCCTCCTGTAACTTCGAAAGCGGCTCTCTGGACACCCTCATGCGGATTGTGGACTGCACCAGCGGTATGACGATTATTCCCGAAATGGCGGTAGAGTTCATCCCGCGCGACCGCCGCAGCCAGCTGAAAACCCTTGCCAAAGGGGCCGCTTCCCGCAAAATAGCGATAGCCGTCCGGCGCACCTATGTAAAACGCTCGCTGGTGGCCGCCCTTAAGGAATCCGTATTGGAGGCCGCCCCCATCAGCCTAAATTAAAAATACCGTGATCGCAAGGTCGACCGGCCTCGAAGCGGCCCCGAATGGGCGGGCGGCGGAAGAGAATTTTCCGGGGGTTCGGGGGATTCGTGGTCGTTGGGGCGCGATTGCAATTTACCAGGGGAGGAAAATGTAAAAATATCCGGCCCGCATACGGTCGGGGCTCCATTGGACGTTATTAATGACGGAAGGTAAACCGTAGACCACTTCGTTATATTTTCGCCGGCCGGATACAGCATCTGTTAACGGGCCGGATATTTGCCCATGATAAGGTCGGTATCAGTGCCGGCGCCAGGGATAGATGGGTGCGACCCGTGGGATATTCGTTAAAAGAATCGACCAGAAAACAACTATTTACAGCGAATGTCGGGAAAAAACCATAATTTTGCAGTTTTAACGATAATATATGACAGAACTTACCGGAAAGATAACCGAAGCGATAGAAGACAAGAAAGGCAAAAACATAACCGTACTCGACCTCTCGGGGATCGACGGGGCGATAACCTCGGCCTTCGTTATTTGCAACGCGGATTCGACCACCCAGGTGGCGGCCATTGCCGACGGGATCGAGAAAAAAGTCAGGGAAGAACTCGGCGAGAAACCCTGGAGGGTGGAAGGCCTCAGCAACAGCGTCTGGGTAGCCATGGACTACATCGACGTAGTGGTGCATATTTTCCAGACCGAACTGCGGAATTTCTACAAACTCGAACAGTTGTGGGCCGACGTCCCCGTCACACATATTGGCACCGGGCGTTAACCCGAGTTGCGGCAATAATTTTCAGGAAATATCCGATATGGCAAACAATATAAATGGTAATAAGCCCGGCCTGCCGCAGCTGCGAAAGCCCCGCTTCAATATACTGTGGGTCTACGCCGTCATAGGCATTGTGATCGTGAGCTGGAGCATGCTCTCCGGCCGGGAACACCCTGCAAAGGTGGGAGAGAGGGAGGTTATCGAGATGATAACCGCCGGCGATGTGGAACAGATAGATGTAGTGACCAACACCCGGGTGGCCGAGATACGGCTCAGGGAGGGTGCAGTCCAAAAGTACCGGGACACAAAAGAGTTTAAGAATATCCCGGAAGAGGGAGTGCAATTCGTTTACAACGTTCCCTCGGTGGAGATATTTTACAACGAAGTCAAAGAGCTCAAAGAGCGCACCGGAACCGAGCTGGAAGTGCTCTACGGCGAGCGGCGCAACGCATGGATGGAATTCCTGGGCGGGATACTTCCTTTTGTGCTTATCATCGCGGTGTGGATAGTGATAATGAGGATGATGTCGCGCGGTGCGGGAGGGGGTGCCGGTGGAGGCGGTATATTCAACGTGGGCAAGGCGAAAGCCCAGATGTTCGACAAGGACAGCCAGGTAAAGACCACCTTCAAGGATGTGGCCGGCCTGGAGGAGGCCAAAGTCGAAGTGATGGAAATCGTGGACTTTCTGAAGAAGCCCCAAAAGTATAAAGACCTGGGGGGTAAGATACCCAAAGGTGCGCTGCTCGTAGGCCCTCCGGGAACCGGAAAAACCTTGCTGGTCAAGGCGGTG
>JAJBVJ010000045.1 GCA_020859875.1 Rikenellaceae bacterium | reverse complement strand
TTTCCCATAGGCGGTGAGTTAAGTTGGTTAGTAATAAAATCTTACATAACAGGGTCGGGGATAAAAATATGTAAAAAAATTGAAATGACAATAATTGCCGATGATTTTTTCACCGCATAGCCCGTTTTCTTTATTTCCTGCGGGGCGGCCGCTGCCGGTCGGGCATTATTTTCAAAAGATTAGTAACTTTACAGCCCTGGCTGTAACCCCAAGTCCAACCAAACTCTACCCGATGGCGCAAGTGAAGAAAAAATATGTCGAGACCCCGCTCATGAAGCAGTACTACGAGATCAAGGCCATCCATCCGGATGCCATACTGCTTTTCCGGGTGGGGGACTTCTATGAAACGTTCGGCGACGATGCAATTAAGACCAGTTCCATACTGGGCATCACGCTCACTCGCCGGGCCAACGGCTCGGCATCGTCTGTAGAGCTGGCGGGTTTCCCCCACCATGCCCTCGATACCTACCTTCCGAAACTTGTCCGGGCCGGGGAGCGCGTAGCCGTCTGCGACCAGCTCGAAGACCCCAAGACCGCAAAAAAGATAGTCAAACGGGGAGTGGTGGAGCTGATTACCCCCGGGGTAATTCTGAACGACAATATATTGTCGGGGCGTGAAAACACCTTTCTCGCTTCGGTATATTTCGGGGCCGAATCGACGGGAATTGCTTTCCTTGACATCTCGACCGGCGAGTTCTACGCCGCCGAGGGGAGTGACCGGTATATAGACAAGCTTCTGTCGAGCTTTTCACCGAAGGAGGTCATCTTCCAGCGCATAGCCGCCGACCGCTTTGCGGCCGCTTTCGGTGATAAATACTACACCTATAAACTCGAGGAGTGGGTATTTTCCGAATCGGCCAACCGCGAGAAACTTTGCCGGCAGTTCAACGCCAATTCTCTCAAAGGTTTCGGCATCGACAACCTTAAAAGCGCGATCGCCGCCGCGGGAGCCATACTCTATTACCTTGAACTGACCGAGCACCGTCGTACCGACCATATTTCGTCAATCTCCAGGATAGATCAGGACAAATACGTCTGGATCGACCGGTTCACCATCCGTAACCTCGAGCTATTTCCCGCCGGGGAAGCACGCCGCGTCTCTTTCACGGACGTTCTCGACCGTACCCTCACGCCTATGGGTTCGCGGATGCTTAAAAAGTGGATCGCCCTTCCGATCAAAGACCTCGAGGAACTCGGGCGCCGCCACGATGCGGTGCAGTTCCTTATGGACGATGCCGCTTTCAGCGAAGAAATATCCCAGTACATGTCCCTCATAGGAGACATCGAGCGTATATCGTCTCGAATATCCGCACAGAAGGTATTACCGCGGGAGGCGGTACAGCTCAAAAACTCCCTGCTGGCGATGGGAACCCTCTCTGAGAAGATCGGCGGGTGCGGGTGCCCGGCCCTTACTGCCGTGACGGAAAATATCGACCTGCTGAGTGAAGTATGCAATCGCATCCATGCGGAACTCTATCCCGACCCTTCCAATCAATTCCATAGGGGGGGAATCATCGCCGACGGGGTCGATCTCGAGCTGGACGAACTGCGCAGGGTGGCCATGCGCGGCAAGGAGGTGCTGGCCGAGATACAGCAGCGCGAAAGCGAAAATACGGGAATACCCTCCCTCAAGATAAGTTTCAATAACGTATTCGGTTATTACATCGAGGTTCGCAATGCCCACAAGGATAAGGTTCCCGACAGCTGGATCCGCAAGCAGACCCTCACATCTGCCGAGCGTTACATCACCGAAGAACTCAAGGAGTACGAATCGAAGATCCTCGGAGCCGAAGAGAAGATAATAGCCATCGAGCAGCGCATCTATGCCGCTCTTGTGGAGTACCTCGCCGGGTACATCCGCCAGCTGCAGCGAAATGCCGCCGCGGTGGCGACCATCGATTGCCTGCTCTCGTTCGCCACGGTGGCGCGCGAACGTTGCTACTGCCGCCCGGAACTGGACGAGGGCAAAGGTCTGAAGATAACCCAGGGGCGCCACCCCGTGATCGAAACCCTGCTTCCCGTCGGGGAGCCGTACGTTCCGAACGATGTGCTGCTCGACGACGATAAGCAGCAGATCATGATGATAACCGGGCCCAATATGGCGGGGAAATCGGCACTTCTTCGCCAGACCGCACTGATAGTGTTGATGGCCCAGATAGGCAGTTTCGTTCCGGCAGAGGCAGCCCGGATAGGGGTCGTCGATAAAATATTTACCCGTGTGGGGGCTTCCGACAATATATCCCAGGGCGAGAGCACGTTCATGGTGGAGATGCTCGAGTCTGCAAGCATCCTGAACAACCTTTCCGACCGGAGCCTGCTATTGTTGGACGAGATCGGCCGCGGTACCAGCACATACGACGGCATCTCCATTGCCTGGGCGATGGTGGAGTATATTCATGGCCACCGCTCACGGCCCAAGACCCTCTTTGCGACCCACTACCACGAACTGAACGAGATAGAGGAATTTTGCCCGGGTGTAAAGAACTACAATGTGAGCGTCAAGGAGATAGGTAACCGTATAATATTCCTGCGCAAACTCGTTCCGGGAGGCACGGAACACTCTTTCGGTATCCATGTGGCCCGGATGGCGGGAATGCCCAAAAAGGTGGTCGACCGGGCTACGCAGCTTCTGGCCGGTATGGAGGCCTCGAAGCGGGATAGGGGCGGTGAAGAGCAGGCGAGTGCAAAAAAGAGGAGCAAGACGGCCGATGCGGTACTCGAAAAGATGAAGGATTTTACCCGGCCCTCCCCGGCGGCCGGTGCCCCGGAATTCCAGCTGAGCATGTTCCAGCTCGACGACCCCGTCCTGCGTCAGATACGCGACGAGGTTAAGGGTCTCGACATAAATTCCCTGACGCCTCTCGAGGCGCTCAATAAACTGAGCGAAATAAAAAAGATAACGGGGCTCTGATTTACGGACAGAGGAAATATATTGCCGTAAATTACGTTATATTTGTACGGAAATTGCGCCTTATCTTCGCCAGCGCACCAAAACGGGGACGACCGGTTTTGACAGCAGGCAGGGTTTGACGGTAAGCACGCCGAGCGTTGTACGGAGGCTCGT
>JAJBVJ010000071.1 GCA_020859875.1 Rikenellaceae bacterium | reverse complement strand
GGGCGATTACGCCCATGCGGTAGAGGTGGAGATAACCGCAGTCAGTGACGTCGACTGGGGTTGGGACGGGGTGTTTTACGTGCAGTATGCCGACGGGCAGACGACCCCCATCGTGGTGCACCAGACGGGTATTATGGCCAGCGCCGCGAGCGGAGAGATGTTTTATTACGGGCTGATGCGGCTCAACGGCAAACTGTGGCTCGATAGGAACGTCGGGGCCACCGCCCCGATGGACGCCGACGACCCGACGGCGGGGTATTACAATCCCGTTACCGACTACCTCGACACCGATGCAGCGGGAATTTTTTACTACTTTACCGCCGCCCATGATGCTTGCCCGGCCGGTTTCCGCCTGCCCAAATATTCGCCGACCGGGGAGACGGGCGAGTGGGACTGGGTGTACAACAATCTCGTCTATTCGAGTGACCTCGACGACCACCCGGCGAACGTCTGGTATCTTTCATACGGAGCGGTGAATAATCCCCGTTACTGGTATCTACCCATAACCGGTACGGGTTATAGTATAGGTTGGAATAACCAGGGAAATTTTTGGGTCGATCATGTCGACTACCCCTATGACGGGAGTCGTCTATACTATCTTCGAGTAGCAGCTAATACCGGTACTAAAACAATAACCTACCAGAACCTCTCCAACACTCCCGTTTACCAGTATTCCGTGCGGTGTGTTTATGAGAGCGAAGAGGAATACCCCGATGAGCCGTAAAATGCGGCAAGGGGGGTGTTACAGCGGGTGTGGCCGATTCGCCCGGCAGGGTGCGGGGCGGCCGGTTCGACTGCCTGCCGTGCGGGAGACGGCGCGGCGGTCGATACCCTCCTGGCGGGGAGCGCAGGCGGGGAGGTTGGATGCCGGCTTACCGATTGAAACAGTAAGAATGTTTAAAAGGATAATAATAGCCGTACTGCTGGCCTGGCTCTACGGATGCACCGGGACGGAGACCGCCGGCCCCGACGGCGATCCGTACGTCTTGCTGGTGTACATTGCCGCGGACAACGACCTCTGGGTCGAGGCGGAGCAGAAGCTCGAAGCCCTGCGGCAAGGATTCGACCCTAAGGCCGGCGCCAGGGTGCTGGTCTATATGGATGCCTGCCAGGCGGCTCCGCGCCTTGTGGAACTCACCGCCGCGGGCGGAGAGGCCCGGGCCGAGACCATCGCCGAATACCCGGAACAAAACTCCGCCTCGGCAGAAGTACTGGCCGGGGTGATAGAGCGGGTTCGGGATATGGGCCCGGCATCGGGCTACGGACTGCTCGTCTTTTCGCACGCATCCGGATGGCTTCCGCAGGGTGCACTCTCCGACCCCGCGGGGGTGACCCGCACGGTGGGCCGGGACGGCACCGACGAGATGGAGCTGGCAGACTTCGCTGCGGCCATTCCCGACGGGATGTTCGACTATATCGTGTTCGAGGCCTGTTTTATGGCGGGGATCGAGGTGATGGACGCTCTTTGCGGCAAAGCGGACTATATCCTGGCCTCGGCCGCCGAGATCGTCTCGCCGGGATTTACCGACATATATCCGGAGCATCTGCCCCGGCTGCTAAGGGGGCCGGAGGGATTGCTTCCCTTCGCCCGTGCCGCATTCGACCATTACGACGCACAGAGCGGGTGGATGCGCTCGGCGACCTTCTCGGTCGTCCGCACGGCAGGGATCCCGGCCCTGGTGGAATTCCTCCGCTCGGAGATAGAATTCGACCCCGGGCTTGATCTCTCCGGCGTGCAGCCTTTCGACCGTTACAGTAGCCATCTGTTTTGGGACCTGGCCGCGTGTTGCGCCCGGGCGCTGGGAGACGATGCGGCCAGGTGTGCCGAACTGGAGGCACTTATCGCCGAGTGTGTGGCCTGGCAGGCCGCAACACCGTCGTTCCTGCCCGGATATGCCGGATTTACCATAGACACCCATTGCGGACTGACCCTCTATTGGCCGCAGCCGGCCTTCTCCGGCCTTAATGCGATATGGAGGGAAACGATGGGATTGGACTGAAATATATTCCTTTTCGCATTTTAGCGGCCCCAGGGGTAGTTGCCGCGGAGAAAAGGGGCTTATTCAATATTTATATAGATTTTTTAATTAATTTGGTTGATAACCACGATACGGGTCGCCGTGAGGCGTCCCGTATTTTTAGTCAGTGAAGAGGGTTTCCCCCAATTCGGGAATAGGAATTGCAGGAGCGGGCAAAGAGCACTAAAGCCTTGGGGGATTTCACTATCTTTACAGAAATATTCATAGTATCGAAAATGGGAAAATACAGGATCACGGCTATTATATCCGCCATTCTTATTACGGCGACGGGCGCCCTCGAGGCCAGGGAAACCTATAACTTCAACAGCGGATGGAAATTTTACGGCGGCAATAACCCCACCTCCGAGGAGAGTGTGCGCGTGAACCTGCCGCATACATGGAACCGTGATGCTATTGCGGGAATGAGGGATTATTTCCGCGGTATGGGCTACTACATCAAGGAGGCGAACATACCCGGCGACTGGCGCGGCAAAAGGGTCTTTATAAAGTTCTACGGCTCCGATTCCGTCACCGACGTCTATGTGAACGGCCGCCACGCCGCCCAGCACAGCGGTGGATATGTCGCCTTCGCCACGGAAATAACCGACTACCTCCAATTCGGGGCCCGCAATACCTTCTGGATAGCCGTGAACAATTCTCCGCGGAGCGACGTATTGCCCGTGGGGGGCGACCAGAACTCCTACGGGGGCATATTCCGCGATGTGGAACTGATCGTTACCGGGCGGGAGAACGTGTCCGTGGTACACTACGGCGGAGATGGGATGTATATCGTCCAGAAAAATATAACCGACGAATTTGTCGAGGCCGAAGCGGAAATTATGGTGTCCGGGGTGAGGGACAACACCGTTACGGCCACCCTTACGGTGCGCAGCGAAGAGGGAGATGTCGTGGCTGGTGAGAGTGCCAGGATAAGGCTGAGCGGCAGGACGATATCGGAAGTCAAAATTCCTTTCGCATTTTACCGGCCCAGGCTCTGGAACGGCGTCGACGATCCCTACCGGTACTCGGTAAGCCTTACGATCCAAGC
>JAJBVJ010000082.1 GCA_020859875.1 Rikenellaceae bacterium | reverse complement strand
GTTCACGAACACGCTGCTGCCCGGCGTGGAATAGTATTTCGATATTTCGATGAACTCGTCCAGGGTCACTTTCACCGGTATGGTCGGGAACTTGATCAGCTCGGTAATGGCCGCCAGCATGATCAACTTGTCCATGAAGGCGATCCGGTCAAAGTCCCAGTTCTGGGTGAACTTGTCGATATAGCCGAAATACTCCTCATGGTTGACCAGGGCCTTGCGGAACAGCGTTTCCACATACTCCTTGTCATCGTCGTTCTTGTACATCGGCATGACATCGAGGTCGGCCGATCTCTCGTTCAGGAACCCGATGGTCCGCATGGCCAGACCCAGGCAATAAGAGATATCGTCGACCCAGTACATCGACATCTCCTCCAGCGCCTCTTCGAAATAGTCGTTGTCCTCGATATGGGTCGAAAGGAAATCGGTCACGAACCGGCGGTCGGCGGCAAAAGCCTCTTTCTCGCTTTCGGGCACCACCGACTCCATGTACCGTTTGTAATACGGTGCGGCGGCCATATCCTGGTAAAGCCGCTTGATGAGGGCCTGCTGCCCCTTCCAACTCGCCTTGCAGCGGGTCATGGCATCGGCCAGCACGGCGCTCTCCTCGATCTTTGCGATCACCCGGTTGTCCACGAATCGCCGGTTCGGATTCAGATCCTCCTCCGTAGGCATCATTTTGGCTTGCCCGATCGCGATCCGTTCGCGCGCCACTTCGGCCACTTCGCCGATAAGGGCGATCATCATCAGGTAAAGCTCATAGCTTTTCTGAATGCTCACAGTCAGTTCTTTCCCGGAACGGATAAGCGATTCTTCCCCGGATTGGAAATAACTGTAGAGCGATTTGACGGTCTTGATGCGGAGCAGTCGGCGACTAAGCATGGAAACAACGGTATATGGTAATGTACGGTAAAAAGATATCCCTCCAAGGGCTTGCGGCCCCCGCGGAACAGAAAACTGCGCTGATTAATATTCGTCTTCGTTGAAGAAGAAGTCGTCCTTGCTCGGATAGTCCGGCCAAATATCCTCGATACTTTCGTAGATCTCGCCCTCGTCCTCGATCTCCTGCAGGTTCTCGATCACCTCCAGCGGAGCGCCCGAACGAATGGCATAGTCGATCAGCTCGTCTTTGGTGGCGGGCCAGGGTGCATCTTCGAGTTTGGATGCCAGTTCAAGTGTCCAGTACATAGTTTTCGCGTGTTTGTTAACTCTCACCTTTCCAGGGACAGTCGGTCTCCGGAAGTCGCAAAAATAACAAATTTTTCGGGATACAATCGGCAGGGGGTCATTATTTTTTCGGTTCCCAGGGTACATCCGCCGCACCCAGGTCGTATCCCAGCCTCCGCCCCAAGGCGTAAAAGTAATCCGACAGCCGGTTCAGGTATCCCCTGACTGTTTCAGGTACGTCCGGATATTGTTCGGCGGCACCGACCACCCGCCGCTCGGCGCGACGGCAGACCGTCCTGCAAATATGGCTGTACGACAGCTGCGGATGTCCGCACGGCAGGGTGAAATGCCGCAACTCAGGCAATCCCTCCTGCAACTCGTCTATATGCTTTTCCAACCGAGCAATGTCGTCGGGAAATACCTGCGGCAGTTTGGCCATCAGGGTGTCTTCAGATGCCAGCAGGGATGCACAGCTCATCAGCCTGTCGAGCACCCACTCGAGTTGTTTTTTCTCTTCCTGGTGCTTTTCGCCGAGCATGTCGTGCAGGTAACCGGTATGGGCCATCAGTTCGTCGACGGTACCGTATGCCTCGATCCGGGGGTCGTTCTTGGCGGCCCGCGTACCGCCTACCAACGAGGTGGTCCCCTTGTCGCCCGTACGTGTGTAAATTTTCATCCCTATAATAATTATTCCGTCGTTTAATTTTGCAGGGCCGGATGTTCGTTGATCCGGTCCGACTCGACCACCCCGTCCCTCAGGCGCACGATACGCCGCGCATGGCGCGCGATATCCTCCTCGTGCGTCACCACGATCACCGTATTCCCCGACTCATAGATCCGTTCGAACAGGTGCATGATGTCGATCGACGTCTTCGTATCCAGGTTGCCCGTCGGTTCGTCAGCCAGGATGATCGAAGGATTATTGATCAAAGCACGGGCCACAGCCACCCGCTGCCGCTGGCCGCCGCTCATCTCGTTCGGCTTGTGCTCCATACGGTCGCCCAGCCCCACGCTATGCAGAGCCTCGTCCGCCCGGTGCAGCCGCTTCGACTTCGACACCCCCGCATAGATCAGCGGCACCGCGACATTCTCCAGCGCCGTATAGCGCGGCAACAGGTTGAACGTCTGGAAAACGAAGCCGATCTCCTTGTTGCGCACCTCCGCCAGTTCATCCTCGTCCATATGGCTCACATCCGTACCGTTCAGCACATAGCGGCCCGAAGTCGGCGTATCCAGACAGCCCAGGATATTCATAAGCGTCGATTTGCCCGAACCCGACGGCCCCATGATCGCCACATAATCGTTGCGCCAAATCTTCAGGTCCACGCCCGCCAGCGCATGCACCTCCTGCGTGCCGACCACATAAGTCTTCCGTATATTTTCGATCGAAATGATCTCTTCGCGGTTTTCCATAAGAGTGCAAGTTAGTCAATTTCTGATGCGGAAGAACTGCTTCTGCAATTTCGGGTCGAAAAAGAGCACCACGAGGCCCTGCAAATGCGCCGCGACGACATGCGTTTGCGCATACCACGCCTCGAACTCCCTCCGCTCCCGCGCCGAACGGAACGGTTCCCGGAGCAAGACCACCGCCGGCGGAGAATCGAGCGCCAGAAGCTCCGGCACCGATCCCACAGCAGCCACATTTTCCGCCCCGTACCGGTCGGCGATAGCCGCCGGAAGCGTCCGGCGACGGTTAGGCAAGACCACCTCGCGGATAAACCGGTACATCATCGGCGAATGGACCGCATAGCCCCGCCAATGCGCCGCAGTAAAAGCATGCCGCAAACGCGTATACAACTGATAAAAAGTCATCTGCAAACCTCCGTTATCGCCTTCGCCGCCAGATAGCCCGTCGACAGCGCCACCTGAATGTTATTGCCCGGCGGAGCGGGAGGGGGGGGGGGGGGCGGGGCGGGGGGGGCGCGGGGCGGGTGCGG
>JAJBVJ010000050.1 GCA_020859875.1 Rikenellaceae bacterium | reverse complement strand
AAAGGGTATCGTGCAGCTCTTTTTTGGTGATCTCTTCCCGCCGTCCCTTCCTTCCCCACGTCTCCATAATTACGGTACAGGAAAGCTTGGGGCTCTTTTCAGCAAGGTCGAGAAGGGAATATGTGACCCCGAGCAATATTTTCTTTCCCCTGTCCCCACCCATATCCCGAAGCAGTTTGTCCGTATCGTAGAGGTAGAACCCACCGCCGCGGGCCATCGAGATGAGTCTATCGACCATATAAACCAGGGAAGAACCTTCCCGTTCGAGATAACCCGGTAGCAGGGCATGGATGGAATAATCGGCCGGATCGCCGTAAAAGAGGGTAAATGCTCTTGTAAATGTCTCTTCGTAATCGGACAGGAAAGCCATACGGTGTTTCGACGGGCTCCCTCCGCCGGTGGTGCTGCTGGTAAAAGTGATCTCGGGGGGTTTGTCCCCGCAGTAGATGTCGGCGGTTTTGAACAGCTCGATCGGAAGGTGTGGGATTCGATATATGGAATCGACACCGGAAGGGTCGATTCCGATCGATTCGATATATTTCCGGTAAGGCTCGCATCTTAGAGCCTGGAAGCGGAAAAGTTCCAGCGCCACCGCAACGAAGCGGACAGGATCGCCGACCGCCAGAATTTCACCGATGGATAGCATTATCTCGCTTTGGGATTACTCTTCGCCGAGTGTCATCAGGTAGCGTTCGCAGTCCAGTGCCGCCTTGCAGCCGCTTCCGGCCGCTGTCACAGCCTGACGGTAATGGGGATCCTGGACGTCACCGGCGGCGAAAACACCTTCTATATTGGTTTTGGCGGTTCCGGGTTCGGTCACGATATATCCTGCCTGGTCAAGGGTCAGTTGGCCGCGGAAGAGTTCGGTATTGGGGTGGTGGCCGATGGCCAGGAAAAATCCGTCCACGTCGATAACTTTGTCTTGGCCCGCATCGTCGGTCAAGAGCACTCCGTTTACCCCCGCTTCGTCCCCGAGGACTTCCTTGGTATTATGGCCGAAAAGCACCTCGATATTCGGGGTGTCGAGAACCTTGTGCTGCATGGCTTTCGAGGCCCGAAGATAATCTTTACGCACGATCATATATACCTTGTTGCATATTCCGGCCAGGTACGAGGCTTCCTCGCAGGCCGTATCGCCCCCGCCTACAACGGCAACGTTCTTACCCTTGTAAAGAAATCCGTCGCAGGTTGCGCATGCGGAGACCCCCATTCCTTTATAAAACTGCTCGGATTCGAGGCCAAGGTATCGGGCGGTAGCTCCCGTGGCTACGATAACCGAATCCGCTTCTATGGAGTGGCGCCCGTCGATGGTTACCCGGAACGGCTTTTTCGAGAAATCGACCGCTGTGGCTATGCCGAACCTTACGTCAGCCCCATATTTGACCGCCTGCTCTTTCATATCTTCCATCAGCTGCACCCCGGTGATCCCATTCGGATGGCCCGGGAAGTTCTCGATATGGGTGGTGGTCGTAAGCTGGCCGCCGGGTTCGAGACCCTCGTAGAGCACGGGGGCGAGGTTCGCCCGGGATGCATATATGGCTGCGGTATACCCTGCGGGGCCGCTACCTATTATAAGGCATTTAACCGATTCGTTTTCCATGTATATTTTATTTTGAGTCTTGTAAATTTAACGAAAATCAGGGGCAAAGATTATACTTAATCGGGTAATTGCGAAACTATCGGGGTAATAATTTAGTTATAGAGCTATAAGTTTCGGCAATGTCCCGGGGGCGATACCGCCGGAATATTCTTCGATTTCTCCCCACGGTTTACGGCCTTAACCCGGAAAAACCGTAATTTTACGGCATTATATTCCTTCGAAACGGATAATGTTCTTATATGAAAAAAATTGCATACGCTCTTATATTCTCGGCATTGTTTCTTGCCGGCTGCGGCACATCGCGTAAAGCCACACGAAGTACGGCTCCCACCGGCGAGCCCGCCTCGGAATTTCCACGGGTCATCCTGTACCCCAAAGGCTTCGAGGGTGAAATGGAGCCGGCGATAACTTCCGGCACCTACGCCGACGTCCACTTGGGAATGGTATTTTCGGGTTTGGAGACCGAGCATGTGAGGGTCAAAGGGGTAAATCCTCTACCGGCGGCAGGACGGCTTGAAATCGATCTCGACGCCATGCAGGGACACTTCGTATACCCCTATAAGGGCCGGTTCCTTTCCGATTTCGGAATGCGCAGCGGACGGCCCCATACCGGGATCGATATAAAGACCATTGCCGACGATACCATCAGGGCGGTACTTCCCGGGGTGGTGCGCATGTCGAAGAATTACAGCAGTTACGGCAATATAGTGGTCATCCGCCATCCGCACGGATTCGAGACGGTATATGCCCATTGCTCCAGGAATTTGGTCGGGGTCAACGACAGGGTCGAGGCGGGAACCCCGATCGGCCTTGCAGGCCGTACCGGAAGGGCGACCACCGAGCATCTGCATTTCGAGATCAGGGTGGCCGGCGAACCGCTCGACCCCAAAAAGATGCTCGACATAGAAAATGAAGGGCTCCGCGGCGGAATGTTTTATGCCGAGGAGGTGGCCGGACGCATCGTAGCCTATAACCACCCGATGGAACTGGCCGGCATCAAGCGGGAAATCGAGGAGGCGGCCCGCGCGGAAAAGGAGCCGCCGCCTCAAAAAACTCCCCCCGCACTGCTTCCCGAATCGGTGGCGATTACCCCTTCCGGGAATGCGGATGCACCCCGGGGAAATACCGCCTCTTCGGGCTCGTCGGGGGATGTCCGGTATCACACGGTCGTAAAGGGTGACACCCTCTACGCCTTAGCCCGAAAATACTCCACGACCGTAAAAGAGCTGTGCCGCATTAATAATATCGAGGAGACGGACATTCTCAGCCTCGGGCAGAAGCTAAGAGTGAAGTAAACCGGGACGGTTTGGGGAAAAGGGTAATTTTCCGGCAGCGTAGTTCATAGCAACCCGTAGTAGGCCCGACCCGCGTTAATTCTCCGGTACTTCTGTTCACAGTGACCCGTAGGAGGCCCGCGGAAAAGGGTAATTTCCCGGTGGTGTTGTTCCTCGTGACCCGCGTCAAGGGTAATTTCCCGGTAAGGTTTATTGCATGGATATAGGT
>JAJBVJ010000165.1 GCA_020859875.1 Rikenellaceae bacterium | reverse complement strand
ACGTCGTAGTACGATCCGAAATAGTCGAGCCTCTCGGCGATATGCCGTGCGTCGTGTAACCTGCTCCCTTCGGCAAGCAGGTTGGCAGTCGCCGATGCGGAGAATGGGGCGCTTTGCAGAGAAGTTCCCGCGCGAAATACGATGCTCACCCGGATAACCGGCTGATCCGGAATATTCAACGCATATATCGCAACGCCGTTGGGAGCCTTCACGGCCTGGGGCCGCAATACGTCGATCTTTTCGGGCACCCGGACGGCGGGCTGCCGCCTTGCGGCCGTCATTTTATCTTCCGCCATCACTTAACTTTCTTTTCCGGTATGTATATCAAAGTAGAGCTGCGCTGCGGCACGAAGATTTCACCGGCCGCGGCTGCCACCTCCCGGGCCGTGATCGACCCAAATAGGGACACTTCGCCGTTGAGCAGGGACATATCCCCGAGCATTTTATAGTAGCCCAGGTTCATGGCTTTGTTCATCACGTTGATTTCGCCGAATATAGTCCCGGCCTCGAACTTGTTTTTGACCTTCTGCATTTCATAATCGGTGACGGCCTCGCTTTTGAGTTTTTCCAGCTCATCCCATATGGCCTTCTCGCCATGGGCTACCTCTTTGCCCGGCAATAAATGGCCCGTTACGATAAAAAGGCCGGGGTCTATATCGTTCGAGATATAGGCATTTACCGAGGAGAACAATTTTTTTTCCTTGATAAGAAAATGGTTCAGCCGCGAGGAACTACCGCCGGCCAGCAGGTCGGACATAAGGTCGCATTGGTAGTGCTGGCGGCTGGTGCGTCCTCCCATTTTGAAGGCTACGGTGATGGAGACGGCCGGGACATCGCTAACATATTCGTAGCGGCGAGCCTCGGTCTGACGGGGCTCCTGCGGTATCTTCGCGTTCTCAACGACCCTCCCGGGTATACCGCCGAACCATTTTCCCGCCAGTCCGAGGGCCTCCTCCTCGGGAAAATCGCCCGAAATGGAAAGGATGGCATTGGAGGGATGGTAAAAACGGTGGTAAAAATCCTTTACCTCATCCAGGGTCGCATCGGCTATATGGTCGGGTGTCAGACCGATAGTGGCCCACCGGTAGGGGTGGACTTTGTAGGCCAGAGCCCGCAACAGCAGCCAGTGATCGCCATAGGGCTGGTTGAGGTAGCGCTGGTTGAACTCCTCTATTACGACCTTCTTTTCGGTCTCCAATTTTTCCGCCGTAATATCGAGGCCCGTCATCCTGTCGGATTCGAGCCAGAGTGCCGTTTCGATATTGTCTTTGGGAAGGGTTATGTAGTAATCCGTATAGTCGTTGTTTGTAAATGCGTTGTTCTCGCCGCATGCCATCTGGAGCGGAAGGTCGAAATCGGGAACCTGCTTCGTACCCCTGAACATAAGGTGTTCGAACAGGTGGGCGAATCCCGTCCGTGCCGGATTCTCATTGCGGGCACCGACACGGTATATTATATTGACGGCAGCCATCCGCGATGCCGTATCCCGGTTTGCGAGCACGGCCAGGCCGTTGGGAAGGATTTTCTCTTTGTATTCTATCATTTTCGTGCTTCTTCCGCGGCGAAGTTCGTTCCGCAGGAGGGAATTATTAAGGTTACCGGGCGGGGTGTTCGGAAAGGAACAAAGGCCATGCAAATTTACGATAATGCGGCGGATTAAAACTCCGGGGCGGGCAATTTATTCATAAGCGAGACCACCTGCTTAGAGCGCCGCTGCATATAGGCCGAGGGATTTTCGAGCCTCATCCTACCGGGATTTGGAAGCACGGTCGCTATCATGGCGGCCTGGGCCGGTGAGAGGTCGCCGGCACTCGTTGCGAAATAGTCGACGGCCGCTGCCTGGGCCCCGTACACCCCGGGGCCCACCTCCATGGCATTGAGATAGACCTCCATTATCCGCTTTTTACCCCAGAGGGTCTCGATCAGTACGGTGAAATAGCTCTCCACTCCTTTGCGAAGCCACGTTCCGGAAGGGGTACAGAATGTGTTTTTTGCGGTTTGCTGGCTTATGGTGCTCGCGCCGCGTACCCTGCCGCGTTCACGCCTCTCTTCGAAGGCCAGTTTTATTGCATCGAGGTCGAACCCGCGGTGGGTCATAAAGTTGTTGTCCTCGGTGGCGACAACCGCCCGCACCATATTCTCCGATATTTTATCGAGCGGAACCCACGGCGAGCGGGGGCCCCGGAAAGTCCGTCCGGCCTCCCACGACCGGACGGCCTTATAGGGGGAAACCGTTACGGGCAAAAAACGGAAAATCAGCACGCATCCCACGGAAGAGACCGCGAAGAAAATAGACAGGTATATCAGAAGTCGTCCGAGATATTTCATCGGCGGGGCCGGTTCGATTCAATCACCCCGCAAAGATAGCCAATACTACCCGTGCAAAAAATGCCCGCAGATGGTTAAATTTCGGGAAAAAGAATTATTTTTATCAAAATTTTTAACCCGCGGCGACTTAAGAATGAAGATTAGAGTGAAACCGATCCTTTGCTTTGCCATCTCGGCGATCCTGATCTGCTGCGGCACTGGCGGGAAAACCGATGATTCGAAGTTCACAGGCCGCACCTACTCCGACGCGAAGGAGCTGGGCCTTACGGAAACTTTCAGTATATCGCTGTCGTACGACCAGGTAACCGAGGAGTTCAACCGCGAAAGAATTTCGCTGGCCTTCATGTACGAAGACCCGAGGGAACAGTCCAATAGAGGTAAACATATCTTCCTGGTCGGCCACAGCGGCGACACTCCCGTAAAAACGATCCTTGCCGAGCTCGATATAGACCGACAAACCGAAGATATATACGATTTCGCACTGGTGAATTTCACAAGAGACGGACAGCACCTGATGCGCGAGTATCTCGTGCGTACCGACCCGCACGACGAGTCGTTCCGGGAGATTTACCTCGTCGACCTTAAAAACCATTCGTTCATTGCCCGGGAACCCTACGAGGACATAGAGTTCGAACAGGCCCGATACTGACACAAACAAACCACAAACCCCAAAAAATTATGCAAATGAAATTCTACAAGATCACACTGGTAATGGCCGCGGCACTGCTCTTATTCTCCTGCGGGGGCGGGGCGAAACAGACCGATAACGGCTATATCGGCAAAACCTACACGGATGCGTCCGAACTGGAACTTTTCGCCAGCGGCCGGGACACCCCGGTACGGTGGATCCACTTCTCGAAAGAGGCTCCCGAGGAGTATTTCCTCACCATCCTCCAAGCCGACCGTAACGACTATACGGCCCAATCCCTCTACATCTTCGTGTACCGACTCGACGAAGACGGGCAGACCAAGACCATAGTCGCCGAACTCGACATCGACCGCTCGGGCGAGGTATCCTACGGCTGCGGACAGCTGGCCTACACCGAGGATGACGATATGTTTTACGACAACTTCCTCTATAGCAGGTCTGATCAGACCTACCTGATAAAGGAAGTCTTTAAGATCGACGTGGAAAACGGAACCATTACGGCCATATCTAACGACGATAACAAGTACTTCGAGAGCGTATAGTTATTCGATTGGTCGATTGTAAAAAGCCCGCGGTAAACGCGGGTTTTTTCTTTTCCGTTTCCGGACTGCCCGGCACCGCCTAAAGTGTGAAAAAACTAACATATGAAAATTTAGGCGGGTATCTATATTTACCGTATATTTGTAAGTTTTTCATACCTACCCAAAACTGAATCAAACAATTATAACATACTACAACATCAAGATGGCAGAAAAAAAATTCATCACCTGTGACGGGAACTACGCTGCCGCCCACATAGCCTATATGTTCAGCGAAGTGGCGGCAATTTACCCGATCACTCCCTCTTCCACCATGGCCGAACTCGTGGACGAATGGGCGGCGGCGGGGCGCAAAAATATTTTCGGTGAAACTGTAAAGGTTGTCGAGATGCAGTCCGAGGCGGGTGCAGCCGGCACACTGCACGGATCGCTCCAGGCAGGCGCCCTTAGCACCACCTTCACCGCATCGCAGGGCCTTCTGCTGATGATCCCCAATATGTATAAGATCGCCGGGGAGCTTCTCCCGGGTGTCTTCCACGTATCTGCACGAGCGCTGGCGGCGCAGGCGCTCTCGATATTCGGCGACCACCAGGACGTTATGGCTACCCGCCAGACCGGTTTCGCCATGCTGGCGACCAGTTCCGTGCAGGAAGTAATGGACCTTGCCGGGATAGCACACCTTCTGGCAATCAAATCCAGGGTGCCGTTCCTCCACTTCTTCGACGGGTTCCGCACTTCGCACGAGATACAGAAAATAGAGATAATGGATCAGGATGCCCTGGCCGCCCTAATCGACATGGACGCCCTGGCCGCATTCCGCAGCCGGGCCCTCAACCCCAACCATCCGGTAACGAGGGGTACGGCGCAGAACCCGGACATTTACTTCCAGTCGAGGGAGGCCTCCAACCGCTTCTACGACGCACTTCCGGACATGGTCGCCGACATGATGGACAAGATTGGCGAAATTACCGGCCGCCGGTACCGCCCGTTCACCTACTACGGCGCACCGGATGCAGAGAATATAATCGTAGCGATGGGATCGGTAACCGAGACCATCAAAGAAACAATAGATCACCTCAATGCGAAAGGAGAGAAAACGGGTCTTATTACCGTTCATCTCTACCGTCCGTTCTCTTCAAAATACTTCTTCGAGGCGGTACCGCAGAGCGTGAAGAGAATTTGCGTGCTCGACCGCACCAAAGAACCGGGAGCTCCCGGCCAGCCCCTTTACCTCGATGTCCGCGACATGTTCTACGGAAGGGAAGGTGCCCCGGCCATCATAGGCGGTATTTACGGCCTTTCGTCGAAAGACACCACTCCGGCCCAGATACTCGCCGTGTATGAGAACCTCGCCTCGGCTAACCCCAAAAACGACTTTACAGTCGGTATAGTCGACGACGTGACCAGAAAGTCCCTTCCCGTCGGGGAGGAAATCTCGCTGGCCAAACCGGGAACATTCGAAGGGCTGTTCTTCGGCCTGGGAGCTGACGGCACAGTGGGTGCCAACAAGAACTCTATAAAAATAATCGGTGAGACCACCGACAAATACTGCCAGGCATATTTCTCCTACGACTCGAAAAAATCGGGCGGCTACACCTCTTCGCACCTGCGTTTCGGAGACAGCCCCATCACATCGCCCTACCTGGTTACCACTCCCGACTTCGTGGCGTGCCACGTTCCCTCGTACGTCGATAAATACGACGTTCTCAAGGGGCTTAAACCCGGCGGATCGTTCCTTCTGAACAGTGTCCACGACGCGGAGACGACCAAGGCGTCGCTTCCCGGCCACATGAAAAAATACCTTGCCGAAAAGAATATCAACTTCTACATCATAAACGCCACTGCCATTGCGGCTGAAATCGGCCTGGGCAACCGCACCAATACCATCATGCAGTCCGCGTTCTTCAAGATAGCGAACGTGATTCCCTACCAGACCGCCGTGGAACATATGAAAAAGGCGATCCTCAAATCCTACGGGATGAAAGGTGAGGACATTGTCAATATGAATTATGCGGCTGTCGACCTCGGGGGCCGGAATGTACAGAAGGTGGAAGTTCCCGCGGAATGGGCCTGCGCCGATATTGCAGCGGAGGCTAAGGCAGCCGCTTGCACGGATAAGCCCGCCTTTATAACTAACGTTGTTGAACCCATTAACGCCCTAAAAGGGGACTTTTTGCCCGTCAGCGCATTCGACGGCCGCGAGGACGGAACCTGGGACAACGGGACTTCGGCATATGAAAAACGGGGTATCGCGGTCAATGTACCCCGATGGATACCCGAGAACTGCATCCAGTGCAACCAGTGCTCCTACGTCTGCCCGCATGCGTCGATCCGCCCCTTCCTGCTCACGGAGGAGGAGGCCTCAAAGCGTAATATTACGACCCTTCAGGGCCTCGGCCCCACCAAGGAGTATAAATTCCGCATACAGGTCACACCTCTCGACTGTACGGGCTGTTCAAACTGTGCGGACGTTTGTCCCGCCAAGGAGAAAGCTCTGGTAATGGAGCCGCTCGAAACCCAGCTCTGCCAGCAGGAGATCTACGACGATCTTCACGCGAATGTGGGTTACCGCGACGGAATCATCGACAAGACCAAAACCGTCAAGGGTAGCCAGTTCGCCCAGCCCCTCTTCGAATTCTCGGGGGCCTGCGCGGGTTGCGGCGAGACTCCCTACATTAAAACCATCACCCAGCTCTTCGGCGACCGCATGATGGTCGCCAACGCAACGGGATGTACTTCGATTTACAGCGGCTCGGCGCCCTCGACCCCCTATTGTACCGACAAGAACGGGCAGGGGCCCGCATGGGCCAACTCCCTCTTCGAGGACAATGCAGAGTTCGGGCTCGGTATGCATATCGGCACCGAAAGGCTCCGCGACAAGGTGGAAGATAAGATGCGCGAGGCGATAGCCACCTGCAACTGCTGCTCCGACGAGCTCAAAGCCGTAATGCAGGAGTGGATCGACGGCCGCAGCGATGCTTCCGTAAGCGCCGAGGTGAGCGCGAGGCTCATTCCGATGCTCGAGGGGTGTGACTGCGACACCTGCCGCCAACTGCTTGAGATGAAGGACAATTTCGTCAAGAAATCACAGTGGATCATCGGCGGCGACGGCTGGGCCTACGACATCGGCTACGGCGGCGTGGATCATGTGCTCGCTTCCGGTGCAGATGTAAATATCCTTGTGGTCGACACCGAGGTATACTCCAACACCGGCGGCCAGTCATCCAAATCGACTCCTGTGGGTGCGGTAGCCAAATTCGCCTCCTCGGGCAAACGCATCCGCAAAAAGGATCTCGGCGTCATTGCCATGACCTACGGATACGTATATGTAGCACAGGTGGCGATCGGTGCAAACCAGTCGCAGCTGTTCAATGCTATGAAAGAGGCGGAAGCCTATCCGGGGCCCTCGCTCGTGATCGCCTACTCCCCCTGTATCAACCACGGGATCAAAGGCGGCATGACCCGCACCCAGACCGTCGGGAAGCAGGCGGTGGAATCGGGCTACTGGCACCTGTGGAGGTACAATCCGGCACTCGAAGGTACGGGGAAAAACCCCTTCTCGCTCGACTCCAAGGAACCGGACTGGAGTAAATTCCGCGACTTTCTGATGAAGGAAATACGTTACACCTCTCTTCTAAAATCGTTCCCGGGCGAAGCCGAAGAGCTCTTCAGGGCTGCCGAAGAGAACGCCAGGTGGAGGTACGAGTCCTATAAACGCTACGCCTCGATGGATTACTCCGCAAAGGAAGATCGATAACGAATTAGACCGGCACCGCCGGCAATGACGGCCCCTTCCCAGGGGCCGTTTTTTTGACCGTCGAACCGTACCGGGTAACCCATATCGACATATTGGGAAAACTTTTTACGTTATTTTTTAATTCCCATGCATCGTTGGCACTATGGAAATCATCTATAAGATCGGGACTTACCGAAGTAAGCCCATATTATACTACCCCTATATCTTTATATTATGAATAGTCCACTTTACGTCCTTATGGCCGTTATCACAGCCACGGTGTCGAGTTGTCAATACTCCGACAACAACCGGCTTGTCGTCGAAACCGAAACCTGCACCATATCGGTGGGGGAAAATACCAAAATCCCGATCACCCGCGGCAACGGGGATTACACCATCACATGCGGCGACGAGAATATCTTGATGGTGGGATTCTGCCGCACGGGGAAAGCATCCGGAGAATTGCTGCTGGCGGGATTACAGGAAGGAGAGGTAATGGTATGCGTTACCGATAATGTAACCGGCGACAAAGCGGAATTAAAAGTAGAGGTTGCCGGGCCGGATATAGCGCAGCCCTAAATATCCTTCGAGAGGGAAGGCGGGATAATTGCGGAAGTGTCGAAATCACCCCATCTATCGGCAATATAGTCGATGGTCGATAGCAGTTCGGGAATATCGGCGAGTGTTACGAGCCGAAGCCGCGTGGACTTGAAATCGGGCAGGCCCTTGAAATAATTGGAGAGGTGGCGGCGCATTTCGAGCACCCCCACTTTTTCACCCTTGACCTCCACCGACTTTAGCAGATGCCGTTTGGCTATACGGGCCCTCTCGATGACCGACGGCTGGGGCAGCAGATTCCCCGTTTTTAAATAGTGGCGGATTTCCCGAAATATCCAGGGGCGCCCGTAAGTCGCCCTTCCGACCATCACCCCGTCCACACCGTATTTCTCGAAGGCCTCCTTTGCCTTTACGGCGGAGTCGATGTCCCCGTTGCCGATTATCGGAATCCGGATTGCCGGATCGTTTTTCACTTCGCCGATCAGCGTCCAGTCCGCCTCACCCTTATACATTTGCGAACGTGTCCGGCCGTGGATGGTCAAAGCGGAGATCCCGACATCCTGAAGACGCAGGGCGACCTCGCGTATATTCTTACTCTGTTCATCCCATCCCAGACGGGTTTTAACCGTCACGGGAGTCTTGACCGCATCGACTATCCGGCGGGTCATCTCCACCATCAGGGGTACGTCGCGCATCATGCCGCTTCCCGCACCCCGGCCGGCGATCTTTTTCACCGGGCATCCGAAATTAATATCTATTATCTCGGGACGGGCCCCTTCGGCCACCTTTGCCGCTTCGACCATAGGCTCGATGAGATGTCCGTAAATCTGAATCCCGACGGGACGCTCGAAATCGGTGATAGCGAGTTTGGCCAGAGATTTTGCCGCATCCCGTATAAGCCCGTCGGAAGAGATGAATTCGGTGTAAACCACATCGGCTCCGAACTGCTTGCAAATATAGCGGAAGGAGGGATCGGTCACATCCTCCATCGGCGCGAGAAACAGGGGCTGCTCCCCAAGGTCTAATCCTGCGATTGTCATAGCGGCTACAAAAATAGCCTATTTTGCCCGATTTGCACGTTTAATGCTTATCTTTGACCACGCAAAAACCACATATAAACAGCACTCTGCAATGAATATAGAGGAGGTTATCCGGCAACGGTCGACAGATGCCGTTCAAGCGCTCTACGGCAGCGTAGACCCGGGTCTGGTTCAGATACAGAAAACCCGCAGCGAGTTCGAAGGGGATTATACGCTGGTAGTCTTTCCACTATTGAAAACCAGCCGTAAATCTCCCGAGGCAACGGCCCGGGAGATCGGAGTAAAGATCACGGAGATGTTCCCGGAAATAGCCGGGTTCAATGTGATCAAAGGATTTTTGAATCTATCCATGTCGGGCGGATTCTGGCTGGAGCGTTTCGGGGAGATGGAGAAGGACGCGGCCTACGGTATTGCTTCGACCAGCGGCAAGACCTTCATGGTCGAGTACTCCTCGCCGAACACCAACAAACCGCTCCACCTGGGCCATATACGCAATAACCTGCTCGGGTATTCCGTCTCGCGGATATTGGAGGCGAACGGCCATAAGGTCATAAAGGTCAATCTGGTAAACGATCGGGGTATCCATATATGCAAAAGTATGCTCGCATGGCGGAAGTGGGGCAATGGCGAAACCCCCGAGTCGTCGGGAATCAAGGGCGACCATCTGGTAGGCAAATATTACGTCGAGTTCGACAAACATTACAAGGCCGAAATCAAGGAACTCACGGCCGCCGGGATGGAGGAAGACGAGGCTAAACAAAAGGCCCCCTCCATGCTCCAGGCCCAGGAGATGCTCCGCAGGTGGGAAGCCAAAGACCCGGAAGTGACATCCCTGTGGGAAACCATGAACGGTTGGGTATACGAAGGTTTCGACGAGACATACAAAGCCCTCGGTATTGAGTTCGACAAAATTTATTATGAATCCGATACTTATCTCCTCGGGAAAGACCTGGTAAACGACGGCCTTTCGAGAGGGGTCTTTTACCGCCGCGACGACGGTTCGGTATGGATCGATCTTACACCCGACGGGCTGGACGAGAAACTTCTCCTGCGCGGCGACGGCACATCGGTCTACATGACCCAGGATCTGGGCACTGCACTCGAAAGGTACAAGGACTACTCCTTCGACAGCCTTATTTATGTGGTGGGAAATGAACAGAACTACCATTTCCAGGTGCTGAAGCTGATCCTGAAAAAATTGGGATACGACTGGTCGGATACGATCTACCATCTCTCCTACGGGATGGTAGAGCTTCCCGAGGGGAAAATGAAATCGCGCGAGGGTACGGTGGTCGACGCCGACGACCTGATCGCCGCCATGGTGGGCACCGCCCGGGAGATGTCCGCAGAGCTGGGCAAGCTGGAGGGCTGCAGCGAAGATGAGGCCGACACCGTGGGCCGGATGGTGGGAATGGGGGCTCTCAAATACTTTCTGCTAAAAGTCGACCCGCGAAAGACAATGCTATTCGATCCGCGCGAATCGATCGACTTCAACGGCAATACAGGGCCCTTCATCCAATACACCCACGCAAGGATCAAGTCCATACTGCGCAAGGCTGCCGGGCAGGGGATAGAATACCAGAAAACCCCCAACGCCACGGTTACATTAAGTCCCGGCGAAACCGCGCTGATTAAACACCTTGCCGATTTCCCGGCAACGGTGGCCGCCGCCGGCGAGACTTTCTCCCCCGCCCTGGTCGCCCAGTATATTTACGACCTGGCAAAAATGTTCAACGGCTTTTACCACGAGGTGCCCGTTCTGAAAGAAGAGAATGGACAGCTCAAAATATTCCGTCTCAAACTCTCGGCCCTGGTCGCCGAAATAATCTCCCGCGGGATGGGTCTTTTGGGTATAAGCGTACCCGAGAGGATGTAAGCCGGTTCGATCAGAGACGAAAAAGGCGCGAAGAAAATCGCGCCTTTTTTCGTTTCCGTAACGGTCCTTATTTTGCGACCATGGAGTTGTATTCGTCGAGCGAACCCACGATGATATTGTCGTAGTCGCGGATACCGGTACCTGCCGGGATCTTATGCCCGCAGATCACATTCTCCTTGAGGTTTGCCAGCGGATCGACTTTGGCGTTGATCGCCGCTTCGTTAAGCACTTTCGTAGTCTCCTGGAACGAGGCCGCAGACATGAAGCTGCTGGTTTGGAGAGCCGCGCGGGTTATACCCTGAAGCACCTGGTTACTGGTGGCCGGGATAACGTCTCTCGTCTCTATAAGGCGCATATCCTTGCGGCGAAGCATCGAGTTCTCGTCCCTGAGCTTGCGCACGGAGATGATCTCGCCCTGGTGTACGTTCTGGGAGTCGCCGGAATCCGTAACGACCACTTTGTCGTAAAGTTCGTCGTTCACGTCCATGAATTCCCATTTGTCCACCACCTGCTCCTCGAGGAAGCGGGTATCGCCCGGATCCTGTATCTGCACCTTGTTCATCATCTGGCGCACGATAACCTCGAAGTGCTTGTCGTTGATTTTCACACCCTGCATGCGGTACACCTCCTGAACCTCGTTCACGATATACTCCTGTACTTTGGTGGGGCCGAGGATCGACAGGATATCGCTCGGGGTGATGGCTCCGTCCGAAAGCGGCATACCGGCCCTTACGTAGTCGTTCTCCTGAACGAGGATCTGACGCGAAAGGGGTACCAGGTATTTGCGAATCTCGCCGCCTTTGGAGGTAACGATGATCTCGCGGTTACCGCGTTTGATCTTGCCGAACGAAATTTCACCGTCGATTTGCGAAACGATTGCGGGATTCGACGGGTTACGAGCTTCGAAAAGCTCCGTAACGCGGGGAAGACCCCCGGTGATGTCGCCCGCTTTACCTACCGCACGCGGGATCTTTATAAGGGTGTCGCCCGTATGGACGGTCGCGTTTTCTTTGACCACGATATGCGCACCCACGGGAAGGTTGTATTGCTTCTGTTCCTCGCCCGCCTTGTTAAGGATGCGGATCACGGGGTTTTTTGTCTTGTCCCTCGACTCGATGATAACCTTCTCGCGCAGGCCGGTAACTTCGTCGAACTCTTCGCGGTAGGTGACCCCTTCGATAACGTTGTCGAAAGCGATCTTACCCTCGAACTCGGAAATGATCACGGCGTTGTAGGGATCCCATTCGCAAATGAAGTCGCCTTTTTTCACCGTATCGCCGTCGTTCATATAGAGCACCGAACCGTAGGGGAGGTTATGTGTATAGAGCGTAATACCCGTCCGTTCGTCTACGATGCGCAGCTCCGACAGGCGGCTGATAACAATCTTCACATTCTTACCGGCCTCGTTCTTGTGTTCCACCACGCGGAGGTCGTCGATCTCGATCTTACCGTCGTAACGGGCTATAATATTGGAATCCACACTTACGCCGCCGGCCACACCGCCGACGTGGAACGTACGAAGGGTAAGCTGCGTTCCCGGCTCGCCGATACTCTGGGCGGCGATAACCCCCACGGCTTCGCCCCGCTGAACCATACGGCCCGTTGCGAGATTCCGCCCGTAGCATTTAGCGCAAACGCCCCTGCGGGCTTCGCAGGTGAGAACCGAGCGTATCTCGACCTGTTCCACAGGCGATTTCTCGATGGTCTCGGCCTTCTCCTCGGTTATCTCCTGGCCCGCTTCACACATTACGGCTCCTGTGAGCGGATCTATTACGTCTTCGACGGCAACACGGCCCAGGATTCTTTCGTACATGGTCTGAACCACGTCTTCGTTCCTTTTGAGTGTCGTCGCCGTTAGACCGCGCAGGGTTCCGCAGTCGGGCTCGGTGATAATAACATCGTTGGCTACGTCTACCAGACGGCGGGTAAGATACCCGGCATCGGCCGTCTTTAGGGCCGTATCCGCCAGACCTTTACGTGCACCGTGGGTGGAGATGAAGTATTCGAGTACCGAAAGTCCCTCTTTGAAGTTAGAGAGAATCGGATTCTCGATTACCTGTCCGCCGTCGGCACCGCTCTTCTGGGGCTTGGCCATAAGACCGCGCATCCCCGAGAGCTGGCGTATCTGTTCTTTCGAACCGCGGGCCCCGGAATCGAGCATCATATAGACGGGGTTGAACCCATCCTGATCCGATACGAGGTGGTCGAGCACCGTTTTAGTGAGCTTCGTGTTGATATTGGTCCAGATGTCTATGATCTGGTTGTAGCGTTCGTTGTTGGTGATAAGACCGGCATTGTAGCTCTCCAGCACCTCGTCCACACGTTCGTAGCCTTCGTTAATGAGCGTCTGTTTCTCTTCGGGAACCAGTACGGCGTCGAGGTTGAACGAAAGGCCTCCGCGGAAAGCACTGCCGTAGCCGAGCTCCTTTATGTCGTCGAGGAAAGCGGCCGCCTTGTCGGCTCCGGCATTCTTCATCACCACACCGATTATATCGCGCAGGGACTTTTTGGTAAGCAGGGTATTTATAAAACCTACTTCGGCGGGCACGACCTGGTTGAAAAGCACGCGGCCGATGGTGGTCTCGACGAGCTCTTTTTTGAACGAACCGTCCTTTTGGGGAATGTTATCTATCAATACCTTAACTTTGGCGTGGAGTGCCGCGCGGCCTTCGTTATAGGCGATTATCGCCTCTTCCGGGCCGTAGAACACCATTCCCTCGCCCTTGACTCCGGGACGGGCCTTTGTTATGTAGTAGAGCCCGAGCACCATGTCCTGTGAGGGCACCGTGATCGGCGCCCCGTTGGCAGGGTTCAGGATGTTGTGCGAACCGAGCATGAGGATCTGGGCCTCAAGTATGGCAGCATGGCCGAGAGGGAGGTGAACAGCCATCTGGTCACCGTCGAAGTCGGCATTGAAAGCCGTACAGGCCAGCGGGTGGAGCTGCATCGCCTTACCTTCGATGAGCTTGGGCTGGAAGGCCTGGATACCGAGCCTGTGGAGCGTCGGGGCGCGGTTCATCAAAACCGGGTGTCCCTTTATTACGTTCTCCAGTATATCCCAGATAACCGGATCCTTGCGGTCTATTATCTTCTTTGCCGATTTTACGGTCTTGACAATGCCGCGTTCTATGAGCTTGCGGATGATGAACGGCTTATAAAGTTCCGCCGCCATATCCTTGGGTATACCCATCTCGTGCATCTTGAGCTCGGGGCCCACGACGATCACCGAACGTGCGGAGTAGTCGACACGTTTACCGAGCAGGTTCTGACGAAAACGCCCCTGCTTACCTTTCAGGCTGTCGCTGAGCGATTTGAGCGGACGATTGCTCTCGGTCTTTACGGCGTTGCTTTTGCGCGAGTTGTCGAAAAGTGAATCGACGGCCTCCTGGAGCATGCGTTTTTCGTTGCGCAGGATCACCTCGGGCGCCTTTATCTCGATGAGCCTTTTAAGGCGGTTGTTGCGGATGATCACCCTGCGGTAGAGGTCGTTCAAATCGGACGTTGCGAAACGTCCCCCGTCGAGGGGCACCAGAGGCCTCAGTTCGGGCGGGATCACCGGAATAACCTTTAGCACCATCCACTCGGGGTTGTTCACCTCGCGCGAGGCGCGGAACGACTCTACGATATGAAGCCTCTTGAGGGCCTCGGCCTTACGCTGCTGCGACGTCTCGGTATTGGCCTTGTGGCGTAGCTGGAACGATAGAGCGTCCATATCCACCTTTTGCAGCATAGTATATACCGCCTCGGCACCCATCTGTGCGATGAACTTCTCGGGATCGGTATCTTCGAGCTGCTGGTTTCCTTTGGGGAGGGTGGCCAGGATGTCGAGATATTCCTTTTCCGTGAGCAGGTCGTGCTCGGTAACCCCGTTGGCGGCGGCGGCGCCCGACTGGATGACTATATAACGCTCGTAATAGACGATCGCCTCGAGTTTTTTGGAGGGGATGCCCAGCAGGTACCCTATTTTCGAGGGAAGCGAACGGAAGTACCAGATGTGCACGACCGGAACGACGAGCGATATGTGCCCTGTCCTTTCGCGGCGCACCTTCTTTTCGGTCACCTCCACGCCGCAGCGGTCGCAGACGATCCCCTTGTAGCGGATGCGCTTGTATTTACCGCAGTGGCATTCGTAATCCTTTACGGGCCCGAAGATCCTCTCGCAGAACAAACCGTCGCGTTCGGGTTTGTAGGTGCGGTAGTTTATGGTTTCGGGCTTCAGAACCTCGCCGCTCGATGCGGCAAGTATCTCTTCGGGCGATGCGAGCCCAATGGAGATCTTGTCGAATCCGGGAGTGTTCTTGGTGTCTTTGGTGAATGACATATTTTTATTTTTTATCTTTTAAATCAGTGGGGAGAAATAGGTTCCTACTCCAGTTTGACGCTGAGTGCAAGACCGCGAAGTTCGTGCAGCAGCACATTGAGCGATTCGGGAATACCCGCCTGCGGCAGGTTGTCCCCCTTGACGATCGCCTCGTATGCCTTGGCGCGTCCCATCACGTCGTCGGACTTGATCGTAAGTATCTCCTGAAGTATATTCGCGGCGCCGAAGGCTTCGAGCGCCCATACCTCCATCTCACCGAACCTCTGGCCCCCGAACTGCGCCTTACCACCGAGCGGCTGCTGGGTGATGAGCGAATACGGGCCGATGGAACGGGCGTGCATCTTGTCGTCGATCATGTGGCCGAGCTTCAGCATGTAGATCACCCCGACGGTTGCCGGCTGGTCGAATTTCTCGCCCGTGCCGCCGTCGTAAAGGTAGGTACGGCCGCTTTTGGGGATGCCTGCCTTGGCCGTGTATTCATTGATCTGGTCGAGGGAGGCCCCGTCGAATATGGGAGTAGCGAACTTGAGGCCCAGCTCTTTGCCGGCCCAACCGAGCACGGTTTCGTAGATCTGACCAAGGTTCATACGCGAGGGCACCCCGAGCGGGTTGAGCACGATGTCCACGATCGAACCGTCTTCCAGGAAGGGCATATCCTCGTCGCGGACTATCCTCGCTACGATACCCTTGTTACCGTGGCGCCCTGCCATCTTGTCGCCCACCTTGAGCTTGCGCTTCTTGGCGATATAGACCTTGGCGAGCTGGATGATCCCTGCGGGAAGTTCGTCACCGTTGGTGATATTGTACTTCTCGCGTTTTACGCGGGCATCGCTCTCCTTGAATTTTATAATATAGTTGTTTATAGCCTTGGTCACCAGCCCGTTGATACGCTCGTCGTCCGTCCACCTCTCGGTGCTGAGGTTGTGGTAATCGATCTCGAGAAGCATCTTCTGCGTGAACTTCGTCCCTTTGGGATAGAGTTCCGCACCGAAGTAGTCGGTGATGCCGGACGTGGTCTTATCCTTCAAAAGAGCCCATAGTTTCTGCATGAGCAGTTCCTTGAGCTGCTGCGACTCTTTGGCGAAATCCATGTCTATCTTCTCCAGAACGAGCTTTTCGTTCTGCTTGCCTTTTTTGGAATCCTTCCCGGCACGTGAGAACAGGTCGCGGTTTATCACCACGCCGTAAAGCGACGGCTGAGCCTTGAGCGAAGCGTCCTTAACGTCGCCGGCCTTGTCGCCGAAGATGGCGCGGAGCAGCTTCTCTTCGGGCGAAGGATCGCTCTCCCCTTTCGGGGTTATCTTACCGATAAGGATGTCGCCCGGCTTGACGTTGGCCCCGATGCGGATGATACCGTTCTCGTCGAGGTCTTTTGTCGCATCCTCGCTGACATTCGGGATATCCGAGGTGAGTTCTTCGACCCCGCGTTTGGTGTCGCGCACCTCCATGATATATTCGTCTACGTGTACCGAGGTGAATATATCCTCCCTTACGATACGCTCCGAGATCACGATGGCATCCTCGAAGTTATACCCTTTCCAGGGCATAAAGGCCACTTTGAGGTTGCGTCCGATGGCCAGCTCGCCGTCTTGTGTGGAATAGCCTTCGGTGAGTATCTGGCCCTGGGTCACCTTGTCGCCGATAGAGACTATCGGTTTGAGGGTGATCGAGGTGTTCTGGTTGGTCTTGCGGTAAAGCGGAAGTTTATATACGGTCACTTCCGGATCGAAACTAACGAGTTTCTCGTCGTCCGTAAGGTCGTATTTGATATGTATCTCCCTCGCGTCGGCATAGACGCAGGTACCGTCGCCCTCGGCCATTATCTGGATGCGGCTGTCGGCAATCATATCCCTTTCGAGACCCGTACCCACGATCGGAGCTTCGGCGGTAACGAGCGGCACCGCCTGGCGCATCATGTTCGAGCCCATCAGGGCACGGTTTGCGTCGTCGTGCTCAAGGAACGGGATAAGGCTCGCCGCGATGGAAGCGATCTGGTTGGGAGCCACGTCCATATATTTCACCTCTCGGGCGTTGGCCGTCGGGAAATCCGCTTCTTCCCTGGCCCGAACCTTGTCCGGCTGGAGGAATTCACCTTTCTCGTTTACGGGTGCGCTCGCCTGGGCGATCACGCATCCCTCCTCCTCTTCGGCGCTGAGGTATATTATTTCGTCGTTCTTCAGGTTGACCTTTCCGTTGTCGACTTTGCGGTAGGGAGTCTCGATGAATCCCATGTCGCTTATCTTGGCGTAGACGCACAGCGACGATATAAGGCCGATGTTAGGCCCTTCGGGAGTCTCGATCGGGCAAAGCCTTCCGTAGTGGGTGTAGTGCACGTCCCGCACCTCGAAACCTGCCCTCTCCCTCGATAGACCGCCCGGGCCGAGAGCCGAAAGGCGCCGCTTGTGGGTCATTTCGGCCAGCGGGTTGGTCTGGTCCATGAACTGCGATAGCTGGTTCGTCCCGAAGAACGAATTGATAACACTCGAAAGGGTCTTTGCGTTTATAAGGTCTACGGGGGTGAATACTTCGTTGTCCCTTACATTCATCCTTTCGCGGATCGTGCGGGCCATGCGCACGAACCCGACACTGAACTGGTTGGCAAGCTGTTCGCCGACCGTGCGCACACGCCTGTTCGAAAGGTGGTCGATATCGTCGACATCGGCTTTCGAGTTGATGAGCTGTATGAGGTATTTTATAATGGCTATTATATCCTCCCTGCTCAGGATCCGTGTCGAGGGATCTATGTCGAGTCCCAGCTTCTTGTTGATCCTAAAGCGGCCGACCTCTCCCAAATCGTAACGTTTGTCGGAGAAGAAGAGTTTGTCGATGACATCCCTTGCGGTGGCCTCGTCGGGCGGCTCGGAGTTGCGGAGCTGACGGTAGACGTACACCACGGCCTCTTTCCCCGAGTTGCAAGGGTCTTTTTGGAGGGTGTTATATACGATCGAGAAGTCGGTGCCGCTCACACTCTCCTTATGCAGGAGGATATTCTTGGCGCCGCTTTCGATAATCTCTTCGATATGTTGTTCCTCGAGAGTGGTCTCGCGGTCTACGATCACTTCGTTACGCTCGATCGAAACCACTTCGCTCGTATCTTCGTCCACGAAGTCTTCTACCCAGGTCTTTAACACCCTGGCGGCCAGTTTGCGGCCGACCACCTTTTTTAGGTTGGTCTTGTTGACCTTAACTTCGTCCGCAAGGTCGAATATCTCGAGTATCTGGCTGTCGCTCTCGAAGCCGATAGCCCGCAGCAGGGTGGTTACGGGAAGTTTCTTCTTACGGTCGATGTAGGCATACATCACGTTGTTGATGTCCGTCGCGAACTCGATCCACGACCCCTTGAAGGGGATTATGCGACCCGAATATAGTTTGGTGCCGTTGGTGTGGAGGCTCTGACCGAAAAAAACGCCGGGCGAGCGGTGGAGCTGCGAAACGATAACCCTCTCCGCACCGTTGATAATGAACGTACCGCGCGGGGTCATATAGGGGATCGTACCGAAATATACATCCTGTACCACCGTGTCGAAATCTTCATGTTCCTGGTCGGTACAGTAGAGTTTGAGCTTCGCCTTGAGCGGGACACTATATGTAAGCCCCCTTTCGAGACACTCCTCGATGGAATATCTCGGGGGATCCACATAGTAATCTATAAACTCCAGAACGAAATTGTTACGGGTATCGGTAATGGGGAAATTCTCCATGAATACCTTGTATAAGCCTTCTTCCCTGCGGTTTTCGGCCGTGGTATCGAGTTGGAAAAAATCCTGGAATGATTTAAGCTGAACTTCGAGGAAGTCGGGATATGGCATCCTGTTCTTTACCTCTGAAAAGCTGATCCTCTGGTTATTCGTTTTTTCGGACATTGTATCCTTTGAGTTTTAATTGATGCGTTGTGCGGAAATAAAGCATCCGATCCGCGCTGCGTCGGCCCTTGTTACGGCCTGCATGTCTGTCTGAGGCTACATTAACCGGCCGCAGGCTCTGCGGCCTTCTTCTCGCCCTTGCCGGGGTTGTTCGGCTTTCGGGCATTTCCCCTTCGGCGTTGCCGCCTGTCGGGGATGTTTTTGCATCTACGGCCGGCTATCTCATTTTTAAGTCCCGGAGTTCGACGGGAATATCCCGTTCCCGCTATCCGCTCCTTCTTTCCTTAGCCGGTCTTTCCGGTGGCCCGGGCCTTCTTCCGCCAAGAATATATAACGTGAAAGGTGCTCCGGTTATTATTTAATAGGTTTAAAAAGACCGCCAAGGTTTTTGGCAAAACTCCCCCGGAAGTACAGGGAAAGCCCTTTCGGCGGTCGGGGCTTTTTTAGACGAGAAAAGGTATAGAGTCTAACGTGGTCAGACTCTACACCATTTCATCCCAAACGGTTACTGTTATTTGAGTTCAACGTCGGCGCCTGCCTCTTCGAGCTGAGCCTTGATCGACTCGGCCTCTTCCTTGGAAACGCCTTCCTTGATAGCTTTCGGAGCGCCGTCTACGATGTCTTTGGCTTCTTTCAATCCGAGGCCGGTGATATCTTTCACGACTTTAACAACCTGGAGTTTAGCCTGGCCGGCAGCGGTGAGGATCACATCGAATGCGGTCTTCTCCGCAGCGGCAGCTTCGCCGGCGGCGGCGGGAGCGGCAACTGCCACGGCTGCAGCAGCGGGTTCGATACCGTATTCGTCTTTGAGGATGTTTGCCAGTTCGCTTACTTCTTTAACTGTGAGGTTTACCAGCTCTTCAGCTAATTTTTTAATGTCTGCCATCGTTATGGATTTTAAAGTTTTTGTTTTTGTTGTTTTTGTCGGGCTGTTTCCGCCCGTTTACCCGGCGGCGGTGTTCGGCCACCGGAAGTTATTGGCCTTTAGGCCGCGCCGCCTCTCTCTTCGAGGGCTTTTACCAGGCCGGCAATCTTCCCGCCGGCGGAACCCTGAAGCGCAGAGATAACGTTCTTTGCCGGAGACTGCAGCAGCGAAATGATATCGCCGACGAGTTCTTCCTTGCTTTTGATAGCGGTAAGAGTCTTCAGCTGCTCGTCACCTACGTAAACGCTCTCTTCGACATAAGCCGCTTTAAGGACGGGTTTGTCGCTGGTTTTGCGGAACTCTTCGATCAGTACCGCAGGAGCCTTGTTCACCGTCGAGAACATCACCGCCGTGGAGCCGGACAATACGCCCGAAATCTCTTCCACATGGTCGCCTCCCACCTGCTCGAGCGCTTTGCCCAGCAGGGTGTTCTTAACGACCATCAGCTTGATCTCTTTCTCGAAACACATCCTGCGCAACTTTGCGGTCTTCTCCGCATTGAGGCTCGAAGTGTCGACGAGGTAATAGTGGGGATATTCCCTGAGCTTTTCGGTTATGCTGTCGATAATCTGTGTTTTTTCTTCCCTTGTCATCGTCGTCTTTTTTACTTATTTTCAATCGATTTGGGATCTATCTGCACACCCGGGCTCATAGTAGTAGAGAGATAGATACTTATCACATAAGTACCTTTTGCAGCGCTCGGTTTGAGCTTCTGGATGGTTGTGAGGAACTCTTTCGCGTTGTCCACGATCTTCTCGGGCTCGAAAGAAACCTTCCCTATTGAGCTGTGAACGATACCGAACTTGTCGACCTTGAAGTCGATCTTACCGGCTTTCACCTCCTGTACGGCTTTGCCCACTTCCATAGTAACGGTACCCGTTTTTGGGTTGGGCATAAGGCCGCGCGGGCCCAGGATACGTCCCAGAGCACCGACCTTTCCCATAACGCTGGGGGTGGTGATGATAACGTCTATATCCGTCCATCCGCCTTTGATCTTTTCGATATATTCGTCCAGACCTACGTAGTCCGCACCGGCTTCTTTGGCTTCGGTCTCCTTGTCGGGAGTACAAAGCACCAGCACACGGGTCTGTTTACCCGTTCCGTGCGGCAGCGTCACAACGCCCCTCACCATCTGGTTAGCCTTCCTCGGGTCTACACCCAGGCGCACGTCTATGTCCACGGAAGCATCGAACTTAGTAAAGGTGATATCCTTCAAAAGAGCCGCCGCTTCGCTAAGCTTGTACGCCTTACCGGGTTCGATCTTTGCGAAAGCTATTTTTTGATTCTTAGTCAGCTTACTCATTTCGGTAATTTTTCATAATTACTGGTTAGGAAAGTCACCAACTACGTTGATACCCATGCTACGTGCCGTGCCGGCTACCATACGCATAGCAGACTCAAGGGTAAAGCAGTTCATATCGGGCATCTTACCTTCCGCGATCTGCTTGATCTGGTCCCATGTCACCTGACCCACCTTTTGACGGTTGGGTTCGGCCGACCCGGACTGGATACTTGCCGCTTCCTTGAGCTGTATGGCTACGGGTGGCTGTTTGATAATGAAATCAAACGACTTATCGCTGTAAACAGTGATAATTACGGGCAACACTTTGCCTGCCTTGTCCTGGGTGCGGGCATTGAACTGCTTACAGAAGTCCATAATGTTCACACCCTTCGAACCCAATGCAGGGCCCACGGGAGGCGAAGGATTGGCAGCACCACCTTTGATCTGGAGTTTGATAAATCCAGCTACCTCTTTTGCCATAAATTTCCTTTCGTTTTTTAATTTTTCCGAGCCTTCGTGAGGTTTTATGATCAGGCTTTTTCGACGCCCGCGACTGTTTTATAAGCGGAGTTTACCCTAGTAAATGAGCATTATAAAACAGGAGCAGAAGGAAGAAAAAGACGATCATAAAATCTCACTTACTCTTTTTCGACTTGCATAAAGCTCAACTCCATAGGAGTCTTTCGCCCAAATATCTTCACCGAAACCGTAAGTTTCTTGCGGTCGTTGTCCACGGCCTCGATGGTCCCCTCGAAACTAGAGAA
>JAJBVJ010000264.1 GCA_020859875.1 Rikenellaceae bacterium | reverse complement strand
CCCGGATGCGCTGGAGGTAACATTTAATAAAACGGTTCATGTGATATTCCCCGCCCCGATACGCTACGTCGATTTGGGTTCGGCAGATCTTCTCGCGGCGAAGGCCGACGGCACGGAAAACGTGTTGAGGGTGAAGGCGGCCTTGCGGGATTTCAGCCGGGAGAGTAATCTGTCCGTAATCACCGAGGACGGGAGTTACTACACGTTCAATGTCAAGTATGCCGACGAGCCGGTGAAACTGGCGGTGGAAATGACCGACTTTCTGCATGACGGCGAAGCGACCAACCGGCCGAACAACGCCCTGGAGATTTATATGCAGGAGTTGGGGCAGGAATCCCCGCTGCTGGTGCGGCTTATCATGCAGTCCATATATAAGAACGACCGCCGGGAAATAAAGCATATAGGCTCCAAACGCTTCGGCATACAGTACACCCTCAAAGGGATATACACCCACAACGGACTGCTGTATTTCCATTTGCAGCTCAAAAACTCATCCGAGGTTCCGTTCGACGTCGACTTTGTAACCTTTAAGATCGTAGATAAAAAGGTTGCCAAGCGTACCGCCATACAGGAGCAGGTGGTATGGCCCCTGCGGGCTTACAATAATCTAACCCATATAGGGGGCGGACGTACCGAGCGGGTTGTGTTCACTCTGCCGAAATTCACGATACCGGACGACAAGATGCTGGTGGTGGAACTTTCCGAGCAGAACGGCGGGCGGCATCAGTCGTTCACGGTGGACAATGCCGATCTGGTACGGGCGAGGGTTATTAACGAATTGAAAGTGAAATAACCCATGAAACGGGTTATAATTATAATGACGCTGGCGCTGTGCCTCGCCCTGCCGGGCGGAGCTTTCGCCCAGCGCTGCCTTCCCGGTATGCGGGGCATACAGGTAACGGGCGGCATGGTGGACGGCATCTATTCGTCCCGACAGGACAACAAGGCAGGGTATTATTTCGGGGCGGCGATGGCGACCTATGCGAAAAACTGCAACAAGTGGGTGTTCGGCGTGGAGTTTCTGGAACGCTACCACCCGTACCGGGAGATACGCCTGCCCGTTTCGCAGTTTACGGCCGAGGGCGGTTATTATCTGAATATCCTCTCCGACGGTTCCAAAACCTTTTTCCTGAACCTGGGAGGATCGGCCCTTGTGGGGTATGAAACGGTCAACCGGGGTGAAAAGAAACTGTACGACGGCTCTACGCTCCGGGATAAGGACAGTTTCATAGGCGGGGGTGCGGTAACGCTGGAGGTGGAAGCCTACCTGACCGATAAGGTGGTGCTACTCGTAACGGGCCGTGAGCGGGTTTTGTGGGGTAATTCCACGGGACACTTCCACGCGCAATTCGGCATCGGGATTAAATTCATCATTAATTAAGGAGTATGGCTATAAGTGATGAATGGTACACACCTCCGGAGATTATACGTTCCCTGGGCGAATTTGACTTAGACCCGGCAAGCTGCAAGGAAGCCTACGACCTTAATCATTCCGCAAAGGAAATATACACGAAAGAGGATAACGGCCTTGTGCTACCCTGGCACGGAAGGATATGGTTAAATCCACCTTATTCCAATCCGTTGATACAGCGTTTCCTCGAAAAAATGAGCTTGCATAACAAAGGAATTGCATTGACTTTTTCTAAAATCGAAGCCAAATGGTTTCACGATATAGTTTTGGCACACGCTACGGCAATAAAGTTTCTATATGACAGGGTGCGTTTCCTCCGGGCCGACGGTACGCGCGGACTGCAACCGAGAAATGGATCGATGCTTATTGCCTACGGAAACGAGGATGCCGAAATATTATCGGCAAATACGATAAAAGGGAAGTTTATAAATCTGAAAAACAATTAAACGAGGGTATGAAAAAGTTTAGAAAATATGTAGCTCTGGGAGTATTGGCCGGGATTATCACGCTGCTTTGCGTGGCCTGTTCCTCCGAGGTGGATGTGCAGAAGGTGTACCGCTTCGAGTTACAGACCATGCCGGTGCAAAAACGTATTGTAATGGGCGAAACGGCCGAAATAAGGTGCCGCCTCGTGCGGGAGGGCGATTATGACGAGGCCCGCTATTTTATCCGTTACTTTCAGCCCGATGGCCGGGGTGAGCTGCACCTGGACGATGGGATGGTATTCGCCCCGAACGATCTGTACCCGCTGGATAATATGGTGTTCCGGCTCTACTACACATCACACTGCACCGACCAGCAGACGATAGATATTTACGTCGAGGATAACTACGGCCAGGTGGTTCAGGAATCGTTCTCCTTTCAGAACGAACGGACGGACGGCGACGAGCAGGAGGAATAACCGGCAGCAACCGAGAGAAAAATGCCTGTCAATAGCAGGCATTTTTCCAATTCGGTTATCTTTGTGAAAAGTATATAGTTATGGGGTATATAGAAAATAATTTATCGGCAGGCGAAGCCGTGGTTTATCGGGCAAAGCTGCATTTTTTCCTGTTCGCGCAACCCGTTATAGTTCTGCTATTGGTCTGGTGGCTGTGCGGATCGCAAGAGGGCGTACTTCACTTCGGGGGAATATTCCTGCTGGTGGTCGGAGCCGTTTCCCTGTTGCAGCGGATATTAATAAAAATGGGGTCGGTGTATGCCGTAACCAATAAGCGGGTAATCCTTAAAACCGGGATAATAGGCCGCCGGAGTCTGGAACTGGTATTGGCGAAATGAGAGGGGTTGCAGATCAGGCAGAGTATTTGGGGCCGGATGCTGAATTACGGCACCATAACGGTGAATACCGCCGGGGCGGTAAATAGCTATCCATTTATTGCCGACCCGCTGCGTTTCAAGAAAGAAATTAACGAGCAGATAGGATAAAAAATATCCATAAAAATCCATTATGACGCTGGCCAATCCAATGAAGGAAGAAACAAGGGCAAAAATAGTCCAAGATTCGGAAAAACAGTTAAAAGACTTGCCACAGATCGTAGATATGATAAAGGCAAGTAAGGATAATATAGTGGATACAGTGGACTCTTCGGAAGAAAAAAGTATTGTCAATGACTTTATAGAATACCTTATATTCTATCATATTTTCTTCATGGATTTAACTTCTATATATTACATGATGATTAAAAATTCCGGAATAGTGAATTATGCCA
>JAJBVJ010000091.1 GCA_020859875.1 Rikenellaceae bacterium | reverse complement strand
AAGAGAAGGTCCCCCGAGCCCGTAAAGCGCCTCGGCCACATAGATGCCTTCGCCGGGTGCGCCGATCGCCCGCAGGACCTCTATCTTGCGCCCCGTGCCTGCCGTAAAGCCGAGTGCTGCCGCACGGCGGAACCGTGCATAATACTTTTCCTGTGTCCCTAATGCTTCGGCCCCTTCGTAACTGGAGATGGCACCGGCGAAATCGCGGGTTGCGAAGCAGCAATCCCCAACCCGATTCAGAGCGTCGGCACGGAGGTTTCCGCCGGCATGGCCTCCGCGAAGGAATCGGTCGAACCAGGTACGGGCCTCGCCGTAACGGCCCATATTAAAATAACAGTAGCCGAGGTTATACTGGGCCATACCGTACTCCCGCTCCGTCGAAGGGGAAATCGACAGGTATTCTGTGAACAGCGGCAGGGACTGATCGAACTTACCCTCACGGTACAGTATCTCGCCCTTCCAGAACTGGGTAAGAGCAGTATATTTCGGGTTGAAGCGGTTGCGCAGCGATTCGTCCAACAACCGAATCGCTGAATCGTAATCCCCGCGTGAATAATATTCCATAGCGCGGAAATAGGCAATTTTCTGGAAAGCAGTCCGAAGATTGTTGTCCGGATCGGGAACCTGCCGAATAGCCTCGTATGCCGCCTCGTAATTCCGTGAATTGTAGTAGGCGGCAACAAGGAACTCCCGGGCCTCCGTCGTACGCGCTCCCCTCGGGTATTCGGCAATATAGCGGTTTAGCACATTTATGGCCTCGTTGAATACCCCGCCGCCAAGTTCATACTGCAGTTTCCCGTAATTAAACAGGGCGTCCTCGCGGATGGCGGGATCGAATCCCGAACCGGAAGCTATCGAGAAGGACTGCATCGCCCGCTGCTTCTCTCCCGTCCGCAGGTATATGGCCCCCAGGTGGTAGGCCGCGTTCTGGGTCAGCCGGTCGTCAGGCCCGACCACCAGTTCGAGCGACCGCTCCGCCTCGGGTATCTCGTTTCGCATATACTGCGAGAATCCCACCAGGTAATTCTCTTCACGGCCCATTCTTCCGCCGTTTCCGCGGTATGTATCCATATAGTATAGGGCCCGTTCATAATTTGCTTTGTGGAACCAGGATTCCCCCATAATCCTTGCGATTTCGACCGTTCTCTCACCCCTCGAGGCCTCGAGCAATTTATCCCCTTCGCGAAGTACGTAATCGTAGTTTCCTTCAAGGAATTCGATTTGCAAAAGATAAAACGGTATCACCCTGCCGTAGGCCGCATCGCCGAGCAATGTTGTAAAAACCTTTTTTGCCGAGCCATAGTTACCACCGATATAATCGAGATATGCCGCATAATATGTGGCATGGACGGCAAATTTACCGGCGGGACTAACCTGCCTGAAATATACGGCGGCGGCGCTGTGGTCATTCAGTCTGAAATAGGAGTAAGCCGTTTTGAAATTATACTCGTCACGCTCTTCACCCGAAAGACCCTGCGGGGAAACTTCGCGGTACTGGGCGAGGGCCCCGGTAAAATCACCGTTATCATACAGAAGGTTGGCCCGCGCGAATCGGATATCATTGGCGTAAATACTTTCCGGATGGTTTTGAAGGAACCCTTCCAACCGCTGCTCTGCCCTGCGGTCGAGTGTTTTGGCCGCAGTTCGGGCAAGATAGTAATCGAGCTCTACCTCTTTCTGGTATGGCAGCCCGTACGATCCCTCCCTGGCTTTGGAAAATTCCTCCATCGCAGCCCTGTACCTGCCGGCTTCATAAAGTTCCATCCCCCTGTCGTAATGCCCTTGCCACTGCTGTGGAGAGGAGGACATTGCAGGAAAAGATAAGAATAAAAAGAATAATAAGGTTATGGGAAGGAACTGTTTATTGCTCATAATACGGCACATAATTTAACCGCGGGCCAACCCGCGGGGAAAGTTTCACAAATTTACTAAAAAGTAGTAAGGTTAAGGGTCCTTCACCGGAAAGTTTACCGGTAAATTAAACTTCGACGCCCGGTCAAATTATGTTCCGAAGGGTGGTAAAAAGCACTATGACTATAAGGATAAAATAGATTGCATTGAGGCCGTAGAGCCTTTGCCGCCACCGGAGCAGGCGCGGTGTCGGAGCCTTCCGCGATTCGAAATATACCGCACCATAAATATAGGGTATAGCCACAACGAAGAGGGGGTTTTCGATAAATGCCTTCCCTACCCTGAGATGTAGCAGATTATGTACGGCCCGCTGAGAGCCGCAGCCGGGACAATCGAGCCCGGTCGCCAGTTTTAGCGGGCACTTAGGAAAATAGGCATTTATTGCCGGATCGACCCATCCGTAAAGAATGAGCAGTCCGGCAAATGCCGCTATGCCGAGAAATAGAAGGATCTTTTTGCCTGCCGGCCGATCCACTAATAGTAGTAGTCGAAACTATCCAAGCCGTCGAAGGCTCCGATAAGGGCCAGGATAAAGATTAAAAAGAATACGGCAAGTCCTCCGAAGAAACTGATCATCGTCCATTTCTTTGCATTTCGGGAGGCATCCAGGGCCGCCTGGTACCTTCCGGCCCGGAATTCCCGCTCGACTTTGGAGGCGAAGATAATTGCCGGTATTCCGAACGGCCAAAGACAAACGATTGTAACGACGATCGACTGCCAGAGCCACGATTTCGGCGGGGTCAAAGGCTGTTGGGGCTGTTGAGATTGAATCTGGTAGTTTTCAGTTTCCTCGGGCTGGGTATTACTTCGGTATTCTTCCATAATCTAAAAATATTAAGTATTCTGCAAAGATAAAAAATATTACCTACATATCATGTGATAAGAAGACCGTCGGTTATAGTCCTATCTTATCCCGTAGTCGGGAAGCTCTCCCTTGTCGAGCATGTCGCGGCAGTTGACCTTGTCTATGATCGTCCCCCCTTTCAACACCACTACCCCGACCTTTGCGCGAATCATTGTCTTTATCGTGGTCGCATCCATATTGTAACACTCCACATAATGACCTCCGAGCATAATTCCCGGATAGATGTTCAGCGGCTCGGCAGTGAGACACATCACCCTGTATCCCCGTTCTTCGGCCTGCTGAACGGCCATTGCCAACCTCCGCTCGCATTTTTTTTGTATGTCGGAAAGCTCGGATGCGCAAATCATATATACAACCCCCGGGTCGTCGAGAATTTCCTGCGTTATGAAGTCGCCCTGGTCGAAAATGGCGAAATCTCTCACCGACGGGTGTACCGAATTGCGGATCGATACCGTTTTGGTATCTACGAATTCCCACCTTGAACCGTCGTACCATGTGGTGTCGCCCAGTTCGAACTCGCGCTCACGACCCGTTTCCCGGTCGCGGTAGATCACCAGGGTCTCTACATCGTTTTGCGAAGGAACACTCATAGCCTCCGGAAGGTTCGTACCGATTTTATATGGAAGAAAATCGATCAAGGGAAGGTGGTGGTATGAGTATATGCCTATCCCGAAAGCAATGGATCCGAACAGGAGCATGAATGCCCCGTCCTTCAATGTGGGCATAGCCGGCATTTTGCGCGAGCTCCAGAGCACGAAAACGCTCATGGGGAGCAGAATCAGATTCTTTACGAATGTCGCCCAGTTGGTCAGTTTGATCGCCTCACCGAAACATCCGCAGTCCTCCACCGGGTTCCAGATGGCAATGGCGAAGGTCAGGATCGTGAAAAAAAGCATGGCGGCTGTGGCGAAAATGGAAACCAGCCTTATCCTCACCTTGAACAGAAGCATAAGCCCCATCATCAGTTCGGCGCCGTTAAGCCAGATCGATATTCCGAACCGCCATCCGTAGAGCCATTCCATCTCGAAAGCGGCAAGATATTCGCCTATCTTTATACCGGTGCCCCAAGGGTCGACGGCTTTTACGAACCCGGAAAATATGAAGGTTGCGGCGAGCACAATCCTGCACACCGTGGCACACCACCATAATATCCTGGCTCTTTTGTCCGGCAATTTCATACGGGTTTATTATTTTACCGGTGGCATATCGGGAACGTACCGCCGCACCGCTTCCACTATTTTGCTGAAATTCCGCCCGGGAGAATCCATGACACCATATCCGTCGGAGCAGTCCACAACCTTTAAACTCTCATTCGTTTGGGCACAGCGAAGATAAATTTCCCTTACTCTGCGCTGCAAATCGAGCGAATCCTCATGGATGTCGCTTCGTCCCTGCAGGTATGCGCGGTCGGCACCCGAACGCCGGACGGTGAGCCTGCTTTCGGTAAATGAAAAAGGGACGTCGAGGAAAAGGGAGACGTCGGGAACAGGCAGGCGGTTATATTCGAATTCGAGGTCGAGAATCCAGCCCCGGAGAGCATTCTGCTTATCTTCACCCTCGAGCTTTGCGCACTGGAAGGCGATATTCGAATAGACGTATCGGTCTGTCACCACGTACTTACCCTCCCGAAGCCATTGTCGGATCATGGGCGCGGCGTCGGCACGGTCACCGGCGAAAATTAGTGCCACCAGATAGGGGTCGACCCCCTCCACGGGGCCCGATTCGCCGCGCAGGAAACGGGCGATAAGCCCGCCGTACACCGGCGCATCGAAACGCGGGAAATGAAGGAACTCATATCCGGCACCGTTTTCGGACAAGTGTCTTTTCAACAGGTCGAGCTGTGTAGACTTACCGGCTCCGTCCAGCCCCTCGAGAACGATAAATGGCATAACCTGATATAAGTATTAATGAATTGAAGGTGTATTTAACCCGATAAAAATACAAAAAAGTCTGCTATTTGCGGCGCTCCCGTGCGGACGGAAAATGTAGCAACTGCGGTACTGAACGAATGTCGATCTGCCGGAATACTATCCTAACATATTTATGGCTTTGGCCACCCCCTCGACGAGCAGCCGGGCCTCCTCCATGGTGTTATAGAATGCAAAAGAGGCGCGGCACATCCCCGTAACCCCATAACGCTGCATGAGCGGCTCGGCGCAGTGCATTCCCGTACGCACCGCAATCCCCATTTTGTCGAGAATAAGCCCGATGTCGGATGGGTGAACTCCCTCGACCGAGAAAGAGAGGATCGGGCATTTGTCCTCTCCGGTGCCGTAAATCCTGACCCCGGGAATTGATGAAATTTCCGCGGTGGCATAATCGAGTAAATTCCTCTCGTGCATCCCGGCCGCCCGGCCGTCGAGTCGGGGAAGGTAGTCAATCGCTGCGGCAAGTCCCACGGCACCCGTGAAGTTGGCGGTTCCCGCCTCGAACTTCAGGGGAATATCCGCAAAGGTGGTCTTATTGAAACTTACCGTCGCTACCATATCCCCGCCCCCCATAAAAGGCGGCAATTGTTCCAAGAGGTGCGGGCGCCCGTAGAGCACCCCGATCCCGGTCGGCCCGTACAGTTTATGGCCTGAGAAGACAAAGAAGTCGCATCCGCTCTGCTCGACGTCGATACTTCCGTGAACCACAGACTGGCATCCGTCGACAAGCACGGGAATACCATGGCCGTGTGCCGTATCGACCATACGCTTTATATCGTTCTTTATACCCAGGACATTTGAAGCTCCGGTAACGGCAACCAGACGAGTCCGCTTATCTATTAGTTCCGGGAGTTTGCCGTATTCCAGGTTGCCGCTTTCGTCACACGGCAAAACCCGAATGATTGCCTTTTTGCGCCCGCATACAATCTGCCAGGGAACGATATTGGAATGGTGTTCGGCCTCGGTGATGATAATATTGTCTCCTTCTGATATGAACCTTTCGGAGAAACTGTACGCTACTGTATTTATCGCAGCCGTGGCACCGGAAGTAAAGACGACCCCCCGTGCATCCGACGCCCCGATGAACCGTGCCACGGTCTGCCTTGCTGCTTCATAGGCTTCGGTAGATTCGATACTTAGCCGGTGGATTCCGCGGTGTATATTGGCATTGGACGACAGTGCCAGTTTATCCATTGCGTCGATTACCTGGAGGGGTTTCTGGGCGGTGGCGGCATTATCGAGGTAAACCAGAGGTTTACCATAGACTTCCCTTGAAAGTATCGGGAAATCCCTCCTTATTATTTCGGGATCGAACATTCGTGGACTGTTATAAATTGGATATCCTCTCTTCGGCCAGTTCGGATAACCTTTTGCACATCTGCTCTGCAGAGCAATGGGAAATGATGTCATTTACGAATCCCCGAAGTTGAAGCCTTTTGGCATCCGGCTCCGAGATTCCTCGCTGGCGCATATAATATATGGCCTGGTCGTCGAGCTGTCCGACCGTAGCTCCGTGGCTGCATTTTACATCGTCGGCATATATTTCCAGCCGAGGCTCGGTGTAGATTTGTGAGGAGTTGCTCAGCTGCAGGTTGCGGCTCTGTTGCAGGGCAGAGGTTTTCTGGGCGTCGGGGGCGACATAAACCATTCCGGTGAACGCTCCCGTTGCCTCTTGGGAAACCACCCCTTTTATTACTTCATAACTGCGGCAATCCGGTTCGTTGTGTTTGACCTTCATATTAATGTCGCACAGCTGCCGGCCGTTGGCAAAATAGAGTCCGTACAATGTTGTTTGAGCATCCCTTCCCGACAAGGCGGCCAGCGAATTTACGCGCATTGCACCCGCCCGTAACCACAGGGCCGTGCCGGCCGAAACCGACCCTTCCTGCTGATTGGAATAGCATCCCTGGATAAGTATACTGTCTTCCCGCATCGATACACCTTCGGTTACCTCCACCTTCGCCCTCTTTCCCGCAAATATTTCGCGGACATGGCATGAAGTCACCGGCGCAAATCCTATATCGCTGTGGGTAACCGCCACATTTACGGACGCTCCTTCCCCGGCAACGATCAAAATCCGGGGAAAGCATATCTCCCCGCTCCCGTCCGCCGCATATCGAATGTCGATATGGATAAGTTCATCCAGCCCGTAGCCGTCCGGGATATAGACGAAAGCACCGTCCTGGCAGAAGGCACCGCAAAGCATGGCGGCCACATCGTCGGCAATATCCACCGAAGTATTGTAATAGGGATGCACCACTTCCGGCATTTGAACGGCGGCCATTAACAGCGACCCGTAAACGACGCCGTTGTGGAGCCTGACCAACCCCTCCTGGGCACACCTGCCGTTCTCCAACACTATACTTCTATTACCGGGAATATAAAAAGGGCTTTCGCCCGACGGCTCGGGGCCGGGCCGTGAAAGGGAAGTAACTCCGGACAGCAACTTTTGCAGGTCGAAGTGACGGTACTCTTCATCCGCACTCCCGGGCAGGCAATGCAGGGCGAAAGATTCCATCAGCTCCCGACGCTGACTGTTAATATATGAGGGCCATCCCTGCATGATACGCTCGAAATTTTCGACGTAGAGCTCGGATAACCGTGTTTCTATCCTTTCCGGCATACCGTTACGCAATATCGTTTATCAACCAGTCGTAGCCCTGCTCCTCGAGCTTCAGTGCAAGGGTTTTATCCCCGGACTCTATTATCCGACCCTTATATAGCACGTGGACATAGTCGGGCACGATGTAATCCAAAAGCCGCTGGTAATGGGTGATAACTATGGTGGCGTTGTCCGGCCTGCGAAGCTGGTTCACCCCGTTGGCGACGATGCGAAGAGCATCGATATCCAGGCCCGAATCCGTCTCGTCCAAAATAGCTAATTTGGGCTCGAGCATTGCCATTTGGAATATTTCGTTCTTCTTCTTCTCCCCGCCCGAGTAGCCTTCGTTCACTGCCCTGCCGGTAAGCTGGCTGTCGATCTCCACCACCTTAGCCTTCTGTTTCATCAGCCGCAGGAACTCTCCTGCTGCCAGGGGCTCCTCCCCCAGGAAGGCCCTGCGTTCATTTACGGCCATACGCATAAAGTTGGCCATGCTGACACCCGGGATCTCCACGGGGTATTGGAATCCGAGGAAAAGACCTGCGCGGGCACGCTGCTCGATATCCATCTCGAGCAAATCTTCTCCCCGGTACAGGATACTCCCCCCGGTCACTTCGTACCGCGGATTGCCGGCAAGCACCGACGCGAATGTACTTTTGCCCGAACCGTTGGGACCCATAATCGCATGGACTTCCCCTTCGTTCACCTGCAGGTTTATCCCTTTGAGGATCGGCTTGCCGTCCACCATGCATTGAAGATCTTTTACTTCCAGTAACATATCTCGTTTATTTTTCTTATCCGTTCTCTATCCGACGCTTCCCTCGAGACTTATCGACAGGAGCTTCTGGGCCTCCACGGCAAACTCCATCGGTAGCTTATTGAGCACCTCTTTGGCATAACCGTTGACAATGAGCCCGACGGCATCCTCCGTCGATATGCCGCGCTGGTTGCAGTACAGAAGCTGGTCTTCGCTGATTTTGGAGGTGGTGGCCTCGTGCTCGCTCACCGAGGAACTGTTCCCGTTGTCGATGTAAGGGAAGGTATGTGCCCCGCATTTATCGCCGATCAGAAGGGAGTCGCACTGCGAAAAATTACGGGCTCCTTCCGCCTTTGCCGATACCCTCACCAGCCCGCGGTAGCTGTTCTGGCTCCTTCCGGCCGAAATTCCCTTCGAGACGATACGGCTTCGGGTATTTTTTCCCAGATGTATCATTTTGGTTCCAGTGTCGGCCTGCTGGTAATTGTTGGTCAGCGCCACGGAATAAAACTCGCCGACACTGTTTTCACCCGCAAGCACGCAGCTGGGATATTTCCATGTGATAGCGGAGCCCGTCTCGACCTGTGTCCAGGAAAGACGTGCGTTTTCCCCCCTGCATATTCCTCTCTTGGTGACGAAGTTGTATATTCCCCCTTTTCCCTCCTTATCCCCGGGGTACCAGTTTTGGACGGTGGAATACTTAACCTCGGCATCTTTCAGGACCACGATCTCCACGACCGCGGCATGGAGCTGATTCTCATCCCTGCGGGGAGCCGTACAACCCTCCAGGTAACTTACATACGAACCCTCGTCGGCGACTATAAGCGTCCTTTCGAACTGGCCCGTGCCGGCCGCATTGATGCGGAAGTAGGTGCTCAGCTCCATCGGGCACCTGACCCCCTTCGGAATGTAGCAGAACGAGCCGTCGGAGAAGACCGCTGCATTCAGCGCCGCAAAGAAATTGTCGGTATATGGAACAACGCTCCCGAGGTATTTTTGAATCAGCTCCGGGTAATCACGTACCGCTTCGCTCATGGAGCAGAATATCACTCCCAACTCCGCAAGGGTCTCCTTATAGGTGGTCTTGACCGAAACCGAATCCATAACGGCATCGACGGCAACCCCGGCCAGGGCCATCTGCTCTTCGAGGGGGATACCCAGCTTATCGAATGTGCGGATAAGCTCCGGGTCTACCTCATCCATACTCGCATATTTCGGGGCAGTTCTCGGGGCGGCGTAATAGATTATATCCTGATAATCGATCCGTGGTATATCCAATTTTGCCCACTTTGGCATTACGAGCGTTTTCCAATGGCGGTAGGCTTCCAAACGCTGCTCTGTAAGCCACTGGGGCTCACCTTTTTTCATAGATATAAGGCGCACCACATCCTCGTTCAAACCTTTGGGAATCGCATCGGTTTCGATGTCGGTCACAAAGCCGTACTTATATTCCTGCGAGGTTGCCTGCTCGATTATGCGGTCGCTTTCGCTCTGTATATTCTGGTCTTTAATGTCCATCTGCTATCCGGATTACACATTACCGGTAAATTTAACAAAGTTAACCATACCGCAAGTCAGTACAAAATATTTACCATATTAAGAAGAGGAATCGGTATCCGAAAGAGATCGGAAATACTTATAATGTAATAATGGGTTCCGATATTGATTACTTTGCAGTAGTTAAATTGGATGAAAAATACCTACATTTGTTATTTGGATTATTACTATGTGCCCCGAATTTATTAAATTCCAATCCGCAGATCCGTTCGTGGACGATCTCGAACCGGATGAGACCCATCTCTACTCTCTACTTTTAGGAGAATGCGTGAGCGACTGGCCGATGGGATATAAACCCTCGCTAACCGTATTTAACTGTATGATCACCGATCGAAGATTATTACTCTCCGCACGAAAATACCCTAAATGGCTTACCAAAGGATTAAGGTACGGGATTACGGTAACGGGATTTTTCGTGGACATACCCCCGGGAGTGGAAATTATGACCGGAAGGGACATATCAGAGGCGGGAAAGGCTGCCGACGCGTTACATGGTTATATTTTCCAGATACGTAAAGAGTGGATAGAGCGCTTCGAGATGGAGACTAACCTATGGTTGCCGCAATTTACTATAATACATTTAAATGAGACGGGGAGGGAAGTAATAGGGGAAAAGAAACTGGTTTACAACCCCTCACTGACCATATCCACACTCCAAGATCCACGGGTAAAAGAATTGGGTAAAAACAAATTCCTCGGCAAACAATTCGCGGAATTGGGGAATTATTGGCTTAATATATAATTTTTTTTTACGGCGATGACTTATTGCACCTTACAAAAAACAAATGGCGGCGAAAATTCGCCGCCATTTTTATTTATATAGAATGCATTACTACTGCATATTCTTGAAAATCTCGTTGTATTTGTCGTATTTCTGCTGTATGTCATCGCTGCGGTCACGCAGGCGGAAGGTGAGATTTTTCAGCAGTTCTACGGTCGCCTCGCTGGTCGGGTCTATTTCATAGGCCTTTTCCAGGGGAGGTAGAGCCTTTTCATATTCCTGGTAAACTTTTTCCAGCGCATCGTTGTACTCGTTCGTACTCAGGGATGTCATCTCATTGAGCTTCTTGTTCATATCGTCCCCTATCTCGATATGGGCATAGGCGAGTCGGAAATTATTGTAGAAATCGCCCGGAGCAAGTTCCGCTGCTTTTCGGTAGGCGCTTATCGCATTGTCGTTGTCTTCCATCTTTTGGTAGATCGATCCCAGTCCGCTCCACAGGAGCGGGTTTTCGGGCTCGTCGTCTATGGACTTCTTAACGATGTCGATAATCTCGCCCGGGTCGCTTTCGGTGACCGAATATATGCCCACGAGGCCTTCTACGATCTTAGTATTTCCCGGATGTTTCGAGATGCCCTTTTGCAGGATCGCTTTGGCTTTATTGCTGTCTCCGAGGCCGTAATAGTTGTGATAGAGGAAGTAGTATACGTCCCCGTCCATTTCGTAATCGTTGTTTTCTGCAATTTCGAGGTATTTGGCACCCTTATCGAAATCGCCGGCAAAGGTATAGAACATCCCGGCGTTGTACACTGCGCTCGTGTCGAGCTCCGCAACGGCGGGGTGCATCTGGATTTCATATGCTTTGGCAAAGTGGTCTGCCGTGGTGCCATAGTCCTGCAATGCAAATGCATTCTGACCCTCTTTTTTATGGTCGTTGGCAAGCATTTCCAGACCGGCTTTTACCTTCGAAGCGGATTTCGGGTCGACCTCATAGGCTTTTTTGTAGGCATCGAAAGACTGCTCGTATGCATTGTCGATCACCACGAGCTTGGGCTCCCAGAACACCAGCACCTGGCCGATCTCCGTTTCATCGAAATAAGCTATGAAGTTCGGGTATTCATATGCGATGTATGATTGGCCGTTTACAACCTTTTCTTCGGGTTCTACTTTAGAACCGTAGAAAGTCTGAAGCTCGAGGGTGGTCATAGACGGGAAGTAAAGCCCGCTCCAGGACGCGGTTGCCGCATCGTTAAATACTTTGCCCCTGTCGAGCCAGGCATTGGCTTTGGTATTTTTCTTGGGATTTTCGATATCCTCGTTAGACCGTTCTATTTTTTTAAGGATCGCATCCTTGTCGACCTTAATGGCTGTCATCTGCGACATAGCCGCCGGTGCGGCCATAACTGCAATAAGCAACGCCAAAATTACTTTTTTCATATTTATCGAGGTTTTTTAGTTTTCCTGTTAACAGCTTAAATTTAGCACTTTGAATGCAATAAACAAAAACTATGCTGGTTAATTAATCATTATGCTCCGTGAGGTTGTCCCCGTCGGCCGTTGCCGGCTGTACCGCATCGGGATTAGGGGCCGCTTCGGGGTCGTGTGCTACGGGCTGCGGGTCGACAGTACCTTCCGGATTCTCATCCGAGTGGGGAACAACGACAACAGAAGCGATCGAATCACCGCCGCGCAGGTTAATGATCTTCACGCCCTGGGTGGCCCTTCCGGCACGCCGGATGTCCTTGACGGCCGTACGGATGGTAATGCCGCTTCGGTTGATTATCATCAGGTCGTCCTCGTCGGTTACTGCCTGCATGGAGATCAGCTTCCCGGTCTTTTCCGTTACCTGTATGGTCTTGACACCCTTACCTCCGCGGTTGGTAACGCGGTAACCACATAGGTCGGTGCGTTTTCCGTATCCGTTCTCGCTCAGTACAAGGATATCTTTCCCATCGTCGGGTTCTACACAGACAAGGCTTACCACCTCGTCATGACCCTCGATACATATGCCGCGGACTCCCGAACCCGTGCGGCCGATCGGCCTTACTATATCTTCCGGAAAACGGATCGCCTTGCCCTCTTTGGCCGCGATCATCACCTCGGCACGGCCACTGGTGAGTTTTACGTCGATCAGCTGATCGCCTTCCCGAATCGTAATGGCATTGACCCCGTTCTGCCGCGGACGGGAATAGGCCTCGAGCGTGGTTTTTTTGATGATTCCGCGCTTGGTGCACATGATAAGGAAATTGTTTTGCACATAGTCCTTATCATTCAGGTGGCGGACATTTATGTATGCTCTCACCTTATCGTCCGGCTCGATCTGGATTACATTTTGTATCGCGCGCCCCTTCGATGCACGGGTACCCTCGGGTATCTGATAAACTTTCAACCAGTAACACCGCCCCTTCTCGGTGAAGAACATCATCGTATTGTGCATCGTGGTCATATAAATATGCTCGATGAAATCCTCGTCCCGGGTAGCGCTTCCCTTCACTCCGACACCTCCGCGGTGCTGGGCACGATACTCGGTTAACGGGGTGCGCTTGATATATCCCATGTGGGAAATGGTGATTACCATTTCGTCGTCCGCATAGAAATCTTCGGGATTGAACTCTTCCGAACTATAAACGATCTCCGTACGGCGCGGATCGGCATATTTATCCTTCATCTCCAGCAGCTCCTCCTTGATGACCTGCATCTGGCGTACTTCGCTCGCAAGTATATCCTTGAATTCAGCAATTTGCCTGCACAGTTCGTCGTATTCATCCTGGAGCTTCTGGCGGCCCATCTTGGCAAGGGCACCGAGCCTCATGTCGACGATAGCCGATGCCTGTATCTCGCTCAGGCCGAACCTCTCCATCATGGCCGTCTTGGCGGCGTCCTGGTTTTCCGATTCGCGGATGAGCCGTATTATTTCGTCCAGATGGTCGAGTGCGATCAGCTTACCCTCGCGGATATGAGCCTCTTTTTCCGCCTTGGCCAGGTCGTATTTGGTACGCCGCACGATAACATCGTGACGATGCTCCACGAAGTGGCGTATCTGGTCCTTTAGATTTAGCACCATCGGCCGCCCGTTCACAAGGGCGATGTTATTGACCGCAAATGTGGTCTGGAGGGCGGAATATTTGTAGAGGGTGTTGAGAACCACGCTCGCCACCGCATCGGTCTTTAGGATTATGACCACGCGCATACCCTTTCGGTCGCTCTCGTCGTTGATGTAGGAGATGCCGTCGATCTTCTTCTCGTTGATCATATCGGCGATCTTTCGAATCATCTCGGCCTTGTTGACCTGGTAGGGGATCTCTGTAATTACGATACACTCCCGTCCGCTTTTGGTGTGCTCGATCTCTGTCTTGGCACGCATTACCACGCGGCCGCGGCCGGTCTCGAGAGCTTCGCGTACACCTTCATAACCGTATATTATACCTCCCGTGGGGAAGTCCGGGGCCTTAACATGCTCGATCAGCTCCGAAACCTCGATGTCCGGGTTGTCGATATAGGCACAGCAGGCGTCTATTACCTCGCCCAGGTTGTGCGGGGCCATATTGGTAGCCATACCCACGGCAATACCCGAAGTGCCGTTCACCAGCAACAGGGGTATCTTTGTAGGGAGCACCGTGGGCTCCTGCATGGTGTCGTCGAAATTGAGCGTGTAATCGACCGTGTCCTTATCGATATCGGCCATCACCTCATCCGCCAGCTTGCGCATTCGCGCCTCGGTGTAACGCATGGCCGCCGGGCTGTCGCCGTCCACCGAACCGAAGTTACCCTGTCCGTCCACCAGCGGGTAGCGCAGGCTCCACTCCTGGGCCATGCGCACCATCGCGTCGTAGACCGAACTGTCGCCGTGCGGGTGGAACTTACCGAGCACGTCCCCCACGATCCTCGCCGATTTACGGTGGGGTTTATCGGAGTAGAGGTTGAGCTCGTTGCTCATATCGTATAGGATCCGGCGGTGCACCGGCTTCAGACCGTCCCTTACGTCGGGGAGAGCCCGCGATACGATGACCGACATCGAATAGTCGATATAGGCCGATTTCATCTGCTCCTCTATATTTATCTTTATGATGCGTCCCTGCGAATCGCCGGAATCGTCGCCGGGAATTCCCTCTCCGGAACCGGAACCGGCCGCGCTGCCGCCCCCGGCCGCAGTTTCCGCAGTGGCGGGTTCGCCGCCGCCTGCGCGATTCTCACCGGCACCGGGCACGGGATGCCCGTCTTCAATTATTCCTTCGTCTGCCATACAAATTATATATGATTATAACCGTGCTAAATTACTCATAATTTGCCGGACTGCCAAACCTTAGAGTCCCTTATTCGCCACTTAAAACAACGCCCGGAGGGGTTTTCCCCTCCGGAACTAAATGCCTCTCCCGGCGCTTCCGGCCCCGGCCGGCCCGGTATCGAAATAATGAATTAAATCCCGGTGTTATTACGGTAAAGTAAGGGCGGCCGAAATATTCGGCCGCCCCAAAAATGATAGAAGTCCCATATGTTAATATGGCACAGATAGACCTTCATTTATACTCGTACTGGTGGATAATATTAGTCTTCCCCTATTAAATAAATTGGCACCAGCAAAAGTACCATCCAGTTCAAAATAAAGGATCCATCCGCTATAATTATTTTTTACTTCATCCAGTGACAGACAAGAGGTTGATAAGTTCAATTCGGTAAGAAATATTTCGGAAGGAAAAAGGTAAATAACTACACAATAAGGCAATATATTTCTTTTGTTTCCGATCAGTATCTTTTTTGTATAAAAGTGGGATTGACATTTATTCTTGGGTAGCTTTATTACATCGTGATCATCAGTAAATGTATTCCAGATATCGGTTGTCGGTCCAACGGAGCTGTCCGGCCAATTAAAATAAAATTCCCCATACCAATTCAGGGAAGGTTCAACAAGCGCGGCTGGCGACCATATTATTTTGTTGTAGAAATGATATATCCGGTAAAATTCCTGGGCTTTAATTCCCAACCCAAATGAGGTGAAAAATATTAGTATGATTGTGATTTTCATTTTCATTTTTACTATTACCGTCTTTCATTATATGATAGAAAGGGCGGCCGAAAATTCGGCCGCCCCGAAAACGCGAAAAGTCCTACTCGACCTTTGTCCAGGTCATACCGTCGGGGATGTCATAATCATCTTCGTTCCACCCCATTAAAGGACGCTTGGGCCCGAATTTCAATACCGCTTTTTTCGGATCGTTTTGGTCGATAATAAAATCAAATCCTCCCCTTACAAGGCGCTCACAATCTGATATGTGGAAATAAATACTATAAGGAGATTCAGCTTTATAATCTTGAATTCTCACGTCATCGGAATCAATTCCCGATTCCCTTATTATTTGCCCGTTATTCTTATACTTAATACCTCCCCACAAGCCGTCTATAGTAAAATCGGGTTCCACATTAGTTGAATAGTTCACTTTTCTTCTTACAAATTCTATTTCCCATGATAGGTTATCTTTCTGGGCGATCCAGCGGCCTTCGAAGAATTTTGTGTCTACGTTGATCGTTCGTGAGAGGTCAGGTAAGGCCGCAAAAATAGGAAACGCTACAATTAAATTTAATAAAACCAATGTTATTTTCAAAATTCTCATATTTGTTCAAATTTAAATTCCGATTGTCATTCCGCAAAGTTTTATCGTTATCCTACCCGAATTCGCATTCCAGTTATACTCATTGAATTCACCCCTATTGTTCTGTACCATTACGGTAAGGCCCGTGTTATATTCGGATAGAAATTGGGTAAAAGATTCGATATTGTCATGGATGTTATTAACATTAAAATAATTTTCGCGATATTCACCAATCGATGTATTGTAAACTTCACCATTAACCATCATATAGGAAAAATTCCAAAATTTCTTGTACATCTCATAATCCTCGACCATTAGAAAATAGGTTCCTTTCGGGGTGACCACGCCGAATGTGAAGCTCGTCAGGTTTCTCGTCCGACCGGTATATTCGACCAAAAGGGGCACGGCCAGGTCTCCGAAAGAGAATATGTTTCCGCACCCGGGATAATGCGTGTGAATAAAGCCATCGAATACCGATTGGTTGCTGTCGGTAAGATTTACCGATTGGGAAGTTGTCGAGCCGTGTATCAGGTTCGAGAAATCGTACGAACCGTTCTCATTGGCCACGTATGTGTAACCGTACTCGACCTGCACCCCGGCCGCCGTGTAAGTATTTAATTCATCGAGGGTCATAACGAAATTCGGATCGTTTGCCTTCTTTCTCAGATTATCACACGGGTCGGAGGATTCGAGGCATGTGCACGGGTACTCTCCGCAAATGTCGCAGCACTGGCACGGATACTTTCCGCATTGTGGGCACGGTTCACCGGGTTCCTCCTCCTCTTCTTCCTCTTCCTCCTGCCCTTCGTCTTCCTGATCCCCATCCTTTTTATCACCGTTACCGTTACCTTTGTTACCACCCCCGCCCCCGCCGATATCGCCCGGGGTTTCCGGCTTAATCCCGGCCAATAAGCCTCCCTCCGCATAATAGTTATCTTCTCCAATGCCATTACCCGCATCACAAACGGCATAGGTAACCGGTACATCCTCGTAATTAATGCAATATGCAATGTCCGTATTATCCACATTGGAACATACTTGAAACTCCGGTAATAGGATTCCCCCCTGCTGTATATAACAGCTTTCATTATTTGCCGCCCGCGAAAGGCTTACCCCGTCGTCCGTTTCTACCTGCGGTTCTTCCTCTGACCTATCGTAATCCTCCCCCGGAGAATAATCACCCGAATATCCCGCCGGATACATCATGGCCATCACAAGGCCATTGTCCAGAACATACCCTTTTACAAAACAACCCTCCATGTCGTACAGCCGCAGACTGCCCGTAAACTCCTGCTCTATATCCCGCAGGGTAAGGGACTCCAACAAAAGACCGCGCCGGCATAGAAACTCATCGTCGGGGACTACATAAAGCATCCGAAAGTAAGGCTCCCCCCAACTGTCCAGGCCGGCGATAAGGCAGGCTTTGGCGTTGGAAAGGAAATCTTCCGTAGCCTCTCTTTGGGGTTGCTGACCGGAAATGTAGAAGGCGGCCTTAATCTCCGGCGTGGGGATCTCTACCACCGGGTATGTCACAAGAGAGGATTCCCTTGCCGTGTTCCAGTCGATAAAGTCGAGATAGGGATTCACCCCGCCGAAGTTCGAGCGAGTTAGAGAGCCGGCAGAGAGGGTGAAGGTCTGCTCGTACTCGGAGAAAAGGGCCCGGGCGTCTTCGATAGTAAGGGCCTGCAATGTTTCTTCTTCGGGGGTGAGCGGATCGCCCTCGAAGTCTTGCCGGTTGCATGAGACAGAGAGTGAAACAAGAACGACCAGTAAGATTTTGGGTAGGGTAGAGTTTCCCATAGGCGGTGAGTTAAGTTGGTTAGTAATAAAATCTTACATAACAGGGTTGGGGATAAAAATATGAAATAATTTTATTTAGATCAAATATTTGAATATTTTTTGCAGCCGGAAATAAAATACCGCCGAAGGAGTGCTCCTTTCGGCGGCATTGGTAATCGTCCCCGCAGGTTATCGCCTACCGGAAATCTATTATCTCGTAGTCGCCCAGCAGGCCGAGTTCCGGAGTGAAAAGTGAATCGGGAACACTGGGGGCACTCCCCATTCGGAGCACTTCGATGACTATATATCCCGATATTCCGTCGGCAAGATAGCTTACCGAATGGGGAAGGTTCGTACTCTTGTCGACCGTCACCTCTACATTGCGGATCGAAGTGTCGCCGCTGCGCGGGGTAAGTTCGATGACGTCGTATTGTTTTCCTCCCTGGTTCGTCACCCCTTTATAGGAAGAAGTGAACGTGTCGTCAGCAAAGTCGAACGCGCGGGTGGGGTTCGAGAGCAGGTTCCGGTCGGAGGGATCGACCCGGTCGATCACCACCTCTTCGTCGAAATGGTTGACCTCCCAGCGCACCTTTCCGTCGGAATAAATTTCCGAGTCGCCCACGCTCATATAATACCGCTCGCCGCTTACTGTATACTCCCCGGCGGCGGAGCTGCCCTCGGCCGTCAGGCGGAAAGAGACAGTGTAGTTACCGAGCCCTTTTACCGCCGCGGCCATCGACTTTGTGACCGCCTGTCCGTTCTGGGCGCTTAGCGGTAGAGCGGCCGATAATACCACCAATACCGATAGACAACCTCTAAAAAATCCTGCAATTTTATTTCGATTCATCATATTCCGATTTTATTAATATCGCCGGTTTATGGGAATTTCCACCCCACCGGTTTTATTACCGACCAATAACCCTACCAATTAGAAGCCGTCCCTTTCGATCCTCGAGAGGATAAATTCCATGGAAGCCACATCCGTAATAAGCACTTCGCGGGGTTTGCTCCCCTCCGCACGGCCCACGATCCCAGCCGCCTCGAGCTGATCCATGATTCTTCCGGCCCGGTTGTATCCTATCGAGAAACGCCGCTGAATGGAGGAGGTGGAGCCCTGCTGGTTTTGCACCACGAACCTGGCCACATCCTCAAACATAGCGTCGATCTGCCCAAGGTCTTGCGGCTTCTGGCCGGAGGCATCCGCATCGGGCTGGTAGTCGGGAAGTTCGTAGGGGCCGGCATATCCCTTCTGGTTGCCGATAAACTCCGTGATGCGCTCTATCTCCGGGGTGTCGATAAAGGCACACTGTACCCGCGTCAGTTCGCCGTTCAGCGACATAAGCATATCCCCGCGGCCGATAAGCTGGTTAGCCCCCGGCTGGTCGATGATAGTGCGCGAATCTACCATCGACATCACACGGAATGCTATCCTGGCCGGGAAATTGGCCTTGATAAGACCCGTGATGACCTTCACGTCGGGCCTCTGGGTAGCAATTACCAGGTGGATGCCGACGGCTCTTGCAAGCTGGGCGAGCCGCGTTATCGGCGCCTCGACCTCCCGCCCTGCCGTCATTATCATGTCGGCAAACTCGTCTATCACCACCACGATATACGGCATATAGCGGTGACCCTTCCGGGGGTTGAGCCTCCGTTTGAGGAACTTTTCATTATATTCCGAAAGCTTCTTTACCTCCGCCAGGCGGAGCAGTTCATACCTCTCGGACATCTCCTGGCAGAGAGAGTTCAGGGTATATACTACCTTCTGCGTATCGGTAAGTATCGCCTCCTGCTCGCTCTCCATCTTGGCCAGAAAGTGGCGTTCGAGCTTCGAGTAGAGCGAAAGCTCCACCCTCTTGGGATCGACCAGGACAAATTTCAACTCTGCGGGATGCTTCCGGTATAGCAGCGATGTAATAATAGCATTGAGCCCCACACTCTTACCCTGGCCCGTAGAGCCGGCAACCAGCAGGTGGGGCATCTTTGCAAGGTCGATAATAAAAGTTTCGTTCGAGATGGTCTTTCCCAATACCACCGGGAGCTCGTAGCCGCTCTCCTGGAATTTCATCGTCCTGACCACCGAATACATCGAAACGATCTCCTTGTCCTTGTTCGGCACTTCTATTCCTACGGTTCCCTTTCCGGGCATCGGAGCGATTATGCGGATACCGAGAGCTTTCAAACTCAAAGCTATGTCGTCTTCTAGATTCTTGATTTTAGATATTTTGACCCCGGCGGCCGGAACGATTTCGTAAAGGGTGACGGTCGGGCCAATGGTTGCCTTGATCTTGTCTATCTTGATGCCGAAATTTTCCAGTGTGCGGACGATCCGGTTCTTGTTTTCGTAGATCTCCTCCTCGGTGACCTGCACATCTATGGAATGGTCCTCGAGCAGTTCCACCGGAGGTTTCTGGTATTTTGAAAGCTCGAGGGTAGGATCGTAAAGGCGGTCGTCTATTTCCTCCTGTGAAAGTTCCGCATCGCTGTGACCGGCTACTACCACTTCGAGTCTGTCCCCCGTCGTGACACCGCCTTTGGCCGCAGCTTCTACCACGCCGCCAATAGATAACGGGGTTCCCCCATGCAGGTCGACAACCTCGATTCCCACGCCTGCGGGATCGTGTTCCGCCACTGCTTTGTCTTTATCCCGGATGTCGCCAATCTCATCCGGTGCATACTGACCCGAGAACTCCCCTACCCCTCCGGCGTAGCGGTTGTCCACTATCCCAATTTCTCCTTGGTTTTCAATTGCTATGGGAACTAATACTTCTCCCTGTAATGTAACCACTTCCGGTATAGCGGCAAGGTCGGAAACTTTGCCCGAAACGACGGTCTCCTCGTCGGCGATTCTAGTGTCGGTAATCTCGAATATATCGGGGTCGGCGGCTTTCAAGTTCCCGCCGGCTATTTCCATCACCTTTTGCGGGCCGCCGTACGGGGGTTCTCCGGAGGTAACTTCGGTAATATCACTGTCTTTGGTAACGGATATGTCTTCGGTATCTTTATTTTGCGGTATTTCATCCATGACGCCGAGAATATCGTCCGCCTTACCGCCGACCAGCTCCGCCGCATGGCCCATTACTGCCCCGCCGACCTTCACACTTTGGTCGAAAATGCCTTTACCTACCTTGTTTACCGCCGAGATCGTTCTTTGTCCGTTGATATAAACCCCGATAAGAACCCAAATAAGCAGAAGCAGCAGTGCAGTTCCGACAACTCCCAGGAAAGAGGCTATCCACCGGCTTACCACTATCCCGTGCATCCCACCGAGCCCCGTCCCGAAAATATCCCACCGGGTACCGAAAATAAAACCGAGGGTGAGCGAACCGGCGATCATCACCAGCAGTGTTATCCGCACCGATTTGCGCAGAGCCGCGGGGCGGTAGTCGATTATCCGAAGTCCCAATATTATCAAAATTACCGGGATTGCGATACCGAAAAGCCCAAACCATTTACCCACGATAAAATGGGCCATGACGGCCCCAGTTTTTCCCGTATGGTTGCTTACCGCCCCTGCATCCGAACGCCATATATCGCCCCATTCCACAAAATTCTGATCGTAAGACCACTTAAAATAGTATGAGCCGATCGCCGCGAGCAGGAACAAACCGAAAGTAAATACAAATGCACCGCATACCCACCGTTGGGTTTCGGTCAATCCTTTTTTATTTTTCTTGCGCGAAGGGGTCATCGCTCCCTTCTGTGCCGTTGCCATAGATATTCCGGTTTGGGGTGGTATCGGTGATGGAGTCTTAAGCGGGTAAAATTAGCGATTTTTTTAGGATATAAGGTAAGGCCGGGGTGAAACTAACCGGAAATATACCCGCGGCTGTTTCACGGCCACGGACTACCGGTTAAATATCCATCGATAGCGCCTTGCGGGCCATTCTGCCCAGCTTACGGGTATATTCGGGGCCGGCAAGGGAAAGAAACTCGAAAGAGGGTTCATTTTGGGGAGATGCCAGTGCATCGGCCTCTTGGAGCAGGCCCGCAACCCGCTTGGCAACGGCCGGGGCGGGATTGATTATTTGCACCTGGCGACTACCGATCACTTTCTTGATGTCCCCAAGAAGGAACGGGTAGTGCGTACAACCCAGTACCAATGTGTCGGCCCCCTGCTCGATCAGGGGGTCTATTACATGCGAAATCGTCGTGAGGGCTTCCGGAGTCCCTGCCTTTTCCTGTTCGACAAGCAGGGCGAATCCCTTTCCGGGAGAGGAAAGTACTTTTACTCCGTTTCCATACCTCTCGACAAGACGGACATATCCGTCGCTTGCCATATAGGCAATGGTCGCTATCACCGCTACCGTACCGTTGCGGGTCTGCCCGACAGCCGTCTTCAAAGCCGGCTCCATTCCCACGAACCGGCATTGTGGATAATTTTGCCGTAATTCGGAGATGGCTGCGACGGTGGCCGTATTGCATGCGATCACTATGATCTTCGCCCCCTTATCGAGCAAGCGGCCGACGGCACCGAAAGTAAGTTCCCTGATCCGCTCCGGCGACTTGGTGCCGTAGGGACAATTCTTCCCGTCGCCGAAATAGATAACCGATTCCCCGGGAAGCTGGCGTCGCACTTCCCGCCAGACGGAAAGTCCGCCAAGTCCGGAATCGAATATACCAATCGGCCTGTTATCCAT
>JAJBVJ010000024.1 GCA_020859875.1 Rikenellaceae bacterium | reverse complement strand
ACATTTCTCTATGATCTGCTGCGCCTTGGCATAATGCTCCGGGTTTTGGCTCTCGATCAATGTTATGGCCTGCGAAAGGATCGTAATGTCCCGGGCTGTTATCCCTTCGACGTATTCCTCTACCGACAGTTCCCTTTTGCGCTTCCTGCGAAAATAGGGACTTACCGTCGGGGCATTTTCCACTCCCGGCGCCACATCGAGCGCACTGTCGTGATGTTCGTCTTTATGGTGGAATTCGAAGTGGTCTGTTTTGGTAAAGGACATACTCAATTTATCAATCTTTTTATCTGGCTCTCGGTAAGCGATACCGGATTCCCGAACCAGACTACCCTTCCCCTGCGGTCGATCAGCACACCGAAGGGAACAAATCTCACGGAATAGGCCTCGAAGGTCTTTCCTCCGTCGTCGATAGCGGCAAAATAGGTGCCGTCTTTTCCCGTAACCTTACGTACACTTTCGGCCGGTTCTTTGGAAATCAAAATGACATTGAGCTCTTCGGAAAATTTCCGGGCTATGGCCGAAATATTCCCGATCCTTGCGGCACACTGACTACTGCCGGGATGGAAGAATTCTATGAGCCTGGCCTTGCTGTCGTCCGACGGGCCTCCCCACAGCCATTCCGATATCCTCAACTCCGGAGCCTTCTCGCCTATGGCGAGTTTCTGTGCGCCTGCACCCGTGGTAAAAAGAAGCGCGGCCAGTACAAATATGAGTTTCTTCATAAAAGCCTCCTTTCGGTAGCAGTGATCCCATGTGCGAACCCGGCTTTGTGACGGCTTACGATTACGAAGGTAATAAATATAATTTTAATCCTATTTTCCTTCGGGCCGGGGATTGTCACCACAGCAGGAACCACCGCTTCGGCCCCTTTCCGGGGGTAAAGAAAACAGATTGGTACATCGGTCAGATTTATTGTTAAAAAATTCACGCACGATTTAATAATATCAAAAAATCCTTGTACTTTTGTGGATTAGCTGAAATTCTGGCTGAGAATTCATTAAATCAATATAATCTCCTTTAAAAATGAAAGTTTCACATATCGAACATCTGGGCATTGCCGTAAAGAGCCTCGAGGAAGCCATACCGTATTGGGAAAATATCCTCGGCCTCGAATGCTACAATATCGAAGAGGTCGCCGACCAGAAAGTTAAAACAGCCTTTTTCAAGGTCGGCGATGTAAAGATCGAACTTCTGGAAGCAACTTCGCAAGACAGCCCCGTGGCGAAGTTCATCGAAAAAAAAGGACAGGGTGTGCATCACATCGCATTTGCCGTGGACGGAATCGAAGAGGCTCTCGAGGAGGTAAGTTCGAAAGGCATCGAACTTATCGACAAGGCCCCGCGCAAGGGTGCCGAAGGATTGGATATCGCTTTTCTCCATCCGAAATCTACTTTCGGCGTCCTTACGGAATTCTGTGAGGATAAGAACAAGTAATTCCGGCAAATAAGTTTTCCGCCGCCCATGAGCATACCCCGGCACAGGGTTTGAACGCAGCGGGAACAAAATTAATCCGCATAGAAAAATGAGCAACAATCTGGGAAAAGTACAGGAATTGATCGACAACCGCGAGAAGGCAAAGCTCGGCGGCGGGCAGAAAAGGATCGATTCGCAGCATAACAAAGGCAAATATACCGCACGGGAGAGGATCGAAATGCTGCTCGACGAAGGAAGTTTCGAAGAGTTCGACATGTTCGTTACCCACCGCTGCACCAATTTCGGCATCGACTCCGAAAGCTATTACGGCGACGGGGTGGTTACCGGATACGGAACCATCGACGGAAGGCTCGTATATATCTACGCCCAGGATTTCACCGTATTCGGCGGCTCACTCTCCGAGACCATGGCCAATAAGATCTGCAAGGTGATGGATATGGCCATGAAAAACGGTGCCCCGGTCATCGGCCTGAACGATTCCGGGGGTGCCCGTATCCAGGAAGGGGTCAACGCCCTTGCCGGCTATGCGGAGATATTCCAGAGGAATATCCTCGCCTCCGGAGTTGTGCCGCAAATCTCGGCTATCCTCGGCCCCTGCGCGGGAGGGGCGGTCTACTCCCCGGCCCTGACCGACTTCATCATCATGAAGAAGAATACCAGTTATATGTTTCTTACAGGGCCCAAGGTCGTAAAGACCGTTACGGGCGAAGACGTGACGCAGGAACAACTGGGCGGTGCCTCGATCCACTCCACAAAATCGGGTGTAACGCATTTCGTTGTGGATGAAGAGGAGGAGTGTATGGAGCTCATCCGCAAGTTGGTGGGCTACATGCCGCAGAACAACCTCGAAGATGCGCCCCTTGCGATCTGCACCGACCGCATCGACCGCATGGAGGACGTGTTGAATGAGATCATCCCGGACAACCCGAACAAGCCTTACGACATGTATGAAGTCATCAAGGCTATCGTGGACAATGGCATCTATCTCGAATCGCAGAAGGCCTACGCGCCCAATATCATCACCTGTTTCGCACGTTTCAACGGCCAGAGCGTCGGGATCGTGGCCAATCAGCCCAAATATCTGGCAGGGGTTCTGGACATCAACGCCTCGCGTAAAGCCGCAAGGTTCGTCCGCTTTTGCGATGCTTTCAACATCCCGCTCGTAACGCTGGTAGACGTTCCGGGATTCCTCCCGGGAACGGGACAGGAGTATGGCGGAGTTATTATTCACGGCGCGAAACTGCTCTTCGCCTATGGCGAAGCCACCGTTCCGAAAGTTACGGTAACCCTGCGCAAATCCTACGGCGGGGCCTACTGCGTAATGAGTTCGAAGCATCTGCGCGGCGACCTCAACTATGCATGGCCCACGGCCGAGATCGCCGTCATGGGCCCCTCGGGAGCGATCGAGGTTCTGGCCTCCAAGGAGATCGCTGCGGTCGAAGATCCGCAGAAGAAGGCGGAGCTGATCGCCGAAAAGGAAAACGAATACCGTAAACAATTCGCCAACCCCTACAATGCGGCCAAATACGGTTATATCGACGATGTGATCGAGCCGCGAAATACCCGCTTCCGAGTTATCCGTGCCCTGCAGTCGCTGGCCACAAAGAGGGTTGTCAACCCGGCCAAGAAACACGATAATATCCCATTGTAGCGCCATGAGAAAATTACTGCTGATTTTCCTTATCCCGCTGCTGGGCATCACCGCGGGATACGGGCGGACACACGGGCTGAGGATAAACGAAGTCCTGGTCAAGAACGTAGACAATTATGTCGACGATTACGGGCACCGCTCCTCATGGATCGAGATACACAACACGAGCCATACCACCGTCGACCTGGGGGGCTATTATCTGCGGATGACCGCCAACGGTACGCAGACTCTATACAGGGTGCCTACCGGCGATCCCCGCTCGGTCGTTTCCCCGCTCGGATACGTTCTTTTCTTCTGCGAGGGCACGGGCACCAAGGGTACACTCTACACCAATTTTACGCTCGAAGATGTCGAATCCATTGCCCTTCTCAGCCAAAACGGGAAAGATGTGATCGACGAGGTGTCGATAGATTACGCCGCGCAAAAAGAGGATACGTCCATCGGTTATATGACCACGGGCGACGGCACGGAAAAATTCGTCGTCCTTCCCCGCACCACCCCTAATTCCACCAACGATACGGAGCCCGTCGTCGCACGCCATGAACGTTTCCGGCAAATGGATCCGCGGGGTGGAGTGATGGCCCTTACGGCCGTTTGTGTGGTAATGTCCGTTTTGCTCATTCTCTTCCTCTGTTTCAAGGTGCTCGGCAACTACATGATCGCCGTGAGCAAGCGCAGGGAAAAAGCGAGCAAGAAAGCCAAAACGGGTATGGATGTCCAGAGCAGCAAGGGAGCCTGGGAGAGCCCCTATACGGGCGACGAAATAGCGGCTATCGCCATGGCCCTGCAAATGTACCACGACGAACTCCACGACAAGGAGTCTTCGGTACTTACCATAAACCGCGTGGCGCGGGCCTATTCGCCGTGGAGTTCGAAGATATACGGTCTGAGGCAGTTCAATAAAAAATAAAGATATATCCGGCAATGAAAGAATACGATTTTATCATAAACGGAAACGAATATCATGTTTCCATCGAGAACGTTAACGATACCACTGCCGAAGTGATGGTTAACGGCGCCTCCTTCAACGTGGAGTTCGCAGGGGAAGGCAAACCGAAAAAAGCGAAACAGGAGAAACTTACCCAAGTGGCCCCGAACCCCAATCCGGAACCCCGGGAGAGGGCACAGGTGGCCAAACCGGCCGTTGCCACGGCTCCTGCCAGCGGAGTGAAGAGTCCGCTGCCCGGTGTCATACTGGAACTCAAGGTCAATGTAGGCGATACCGTCAGGGAGGGCCAGCATCTGGTAGTGCTCGAAGCCATGAAGATGGAAAACAATATCGACTCCGACCGCTCGGGTGTTGTCAAATCCATTAATGTTTCCAGGGGCGACTCCGTCCTTGAAGGAGACCTTCTCTTAACCATCGAATAATATGCTTGCAGAGGTAACAAACGGCGGTTTCTCGTTCCTGGCGGACAATATCCGGGATTTTGTGGCCCTTACAGGTTTTGCAAACGTAACCTGGGGACACCTCATTATGATAGCTGTCGGAATATTTTTTGTCTTTCTGGCTATCCGGTACAAATTCGAACCCATGCTGCTGCTTCCCATCGGATTCGGGATCGTGCTGGGCAATATCCCGTTCGTACCGGGGACGGAGGTCGGAATTTATGAAGACGGCACGGTTCTGAACTATCTCTACTTCGGTGTGGTGAAGGGAATATATCCCCCCCTTATTTTCCTGGGTATCGGGGCGATGACGGATTTCTCCGCCCTGATCTCCAACCCTAAGCTAATGCTGATCGGGGCAGCTGCCCAGGTCGGCATCTTTGCCGCCTACGCCGCAGCCCTGGCCATGGGATTTTCAGCCGCAGAAGCCGGTTCCATCGGGATCATCGGCGGTGCGGACGGCCCCACGGCAATCTTCCTGACTTCGAAACTGGCTCCGGAATTTCTCGGTGCCGTTGCAATATCGGCCTATTCCTATATGGCCATGGTACCTCTCATCCAGCCTATCGTGATGAGACTGTTTACCACAAAGAAAGAGCGTGTCATTAAGATGAAACCTCCCCGGCCGGTTTCACAAAGGGAGAAGATATTTTTCCCGATTATCGGAGTGCTTCTCACTACGTTCATCGTCCCCACTGCCATTCCGCTGCTGGGCATGCTGTTCTTAGGTAATCTACTGAAAGAGAGCGGAGTGACCAAACGTCTGGCCGTTACGGCAAGCGGTTCGATGATCGATATAGTAACCATTCTGATCGGCATCACCGTGGGGGCATCCACCCAGGCCACAACCTTTCTTACTCCGAGGTCGCTGTTCATATTCTTTATCGGAGCCTGTTCGTTCTTCATCGCCACGATGGGCGGGGTGCTGATGGTGAAGTTTATGAACCTGTTTCTCAAACCGGGCAACAAGATCAATCCCCTTATCGGGAATGCCGGAGTATCGGCCGTTCCGGCCGCCGCCCGTGTCTCCCAGGACGTGGGCCTGAAGTACGATCGATCGAACTATCTCCTGATGCACGCAATGGGGCCCAATGTCGCAGGGGTTATCGGCAGCGCCGTAGCGGCCGGTATTCTTCTCGGATTCCTTACATAGGCATATCAAACGATAAAAAAGAGGGTAAAGCATTGCCGCTTTACCCTCTTTTCATACACTTGCATCTCTTTGGGGATTCTTCCCGACAGCGGCGGCGCGTGCGCTGCAAAGGGTGATTTCCGCCCCATTTTGCGGAAGAGAACAAAAATAATATTATCTTTGGCGGTCGGCTCGTCCAAGGGCTGAACCCGAATTCAAAACAGCGGAAATAACAAGATAAAAATGGCAAGTTTAAACACTTTACGGACTCGCGGAGGTATTATTATCTCGATAGTTATCGGTCTTGCTCTGATAGCTTTCCTGATGGGCGATTTCACCCCGCGCAGCTGCTCCAAAATCACCGTGGGCTCCATCGACGGCCACAAGATCGGTTACGAAGAATATCTTTACCAGGCCGAGAGGTTCCAGGTGATCGTGCAGACGATGCAAAATAAAGAGGCCCTTTCGAGTGAAGAGACGGACATAGCCCGCAATATGGCCTGGGAAGGACTCGTCGCCGAATACGTCTACCGTCCCGGCCTCGAAAGGCTGGGTCTTTCGAACTCCGAAGCCGAGCAGATCGATATGGTCAGCGGGCAGTATCTATCGCCTGTGATTACCGGCAATTTTGCCAACCAGCGCACGGGGATCTTCGACCCTGCCGTACTGAGCAACTTCATAATCCAGAAAGATTACGACCAATCGGGACGCCTGGATGCCCTTTGGAAATATATGGAGGAGCAGATGAACGACCAGCGCTCGATGAGCAAATTCTTCGCTCTTATCGAAAAGGGGATCTATGTTACCGACCTCGAAGCGGAAGCCTCGCTTCTTGCCTACGGCAACACCTACGACATCGAATTGGCGGCAAAGAGCTATTCGTCCATTGCCGACAGCCTCGTGAACATCACTATGGCCGACATCAGGGAATACTACCACGCCCACAAATCGAAATATAAACAGGAACCTTCGAGGGAGATCGAATATGTGGTTTTCGACCTTCTTCCCTCGGAAAGGGATTATGCGGAAGCCGAAAGATATATCAACGGAATTGCGGCCGAATTTGCAGAATCGGACAATCCCATGCAGTTCGCACTCTATAACTCGACTATAACGACCAGCCAGCAATACCTTTCCGAGACCCAGGTCGATAGGGCGATCGCCGCAACGGTTTTCAACGATCCCGATGCCATGTACGGCCCCGTACTCAGCGGTGACTATTATACCCTCGCCCGCCTGGCGGATGCCACCTATGCGCCCGAACAGGTCGCCGCAAAGCATATTCTCGTTTCGCCTAACGAACGGGAACTGGCAGACAGCATCGCGAGTGCGATACGTCAGGGAGCCGATTTCGAAATGCTGGCGGTGGAATACTCCATCGACCCCTCGGCACAGATGAACGGCGGCGACCTGGGCCGGTTCGCTCCGGAACAGATGGTGCCGGAATTCAGCGACGCTGTCGTTGCTGCACGGATCGGCGATGTATTCACCGTAGATACCGATTTCGGAATCCATGTGGTTCAGGTCACAGAAAAGGATGCCCCTGTGCGCAAAGCCCAAATAGCTACCATCCGATACAAAGTAGAGCCGAGCTCGGCTACACAGCAGGAAATATATGAGCAGGCAAGCAAGTTCCTTACGGAGGCTTCCGGCTCTTACGATAATTTCAAAAAGGCCTCGGCAGAAGGGGCACTTGCAAAAAGGGTGGCTCGTATCCGCACGAGCGACCGCTCCATCAGCGGGCTCCAGGATTCGCGGGAATTGGTACGCTGGGCCTTCGACAGCAAAAAGGGTCAGGTTTCGGACATACTGGAGATCGGAGGCGATTATGTGATTGCCGCCCTGGCCGAAGTGCGTACCGACGAATACTCCAGGCCCGAAGATGTCGCCGACCAGATACGCCCCGTCGTCCTGAGGGACAAGAAAGCCAGGCTTATCATGGACGATATGCAGGGTGGCGATCTTCGGCAGGTGGCCTCTTCCTGGAACGTGGAAACAACCACCGTAGAAGAGATCTCTTTCGCGCCTTTCGACGTTCCGGGTGTAGGGGTGGGACCCAGGCTTATTGGGGCTGTAGCCGCCGCAAATGCGGGTCGGCTTTCCAAGCCGGTCAAGGGTGAAACAGCGGTTTATATCTTCGAAAAAACTGCGGTCAACCCCGTCGAAGAGATCACGGCGGAAAGCGAAAAGATCAGGCTCGAAGCCACGGCCGCTTCATACCTCAGCGAAAGGCTGGGCCAGGCAATGTCCGAATCGGCTAAGGTCACCGACAACAGGGTAAGGTACTTCTAAACTCTCAGTAGAGTCTTTTTTATAGGATTTTAAGTTTAAATGTATGGGGAGGATGCACGGTCGGTTTGACCGTGCATCCTTTTTTAATCCCTGCATATAGATCGTGTCTTCGGGAATAATATTCCCGGTGGGCGGGAGCGTGAATAATAAAGGGCCTCCGATCGCGATCGGAAGCCCTTTATTATTTCTGCCCGGAAGGGTTATCCGAGAAAGGAGATCAACACCCCGGCGGCTACGGCCGACCCTATGACTCCGGATATATTGCTCGACATTGCATACTGCAGCAGGTGGTTACGGGAATCGTATCGTGTAGCGATGTCGTTTGCCACGCGCGATGCCATCGGTACGGCACTCAGACCCGTGGCCCCGATCAGGGGGTTTATCTTCTTACGGGTGAACAGGTTGAAGAGTTTAACCATGAAGATACCGCCTGCTACCGACAGCGCGAATGCGAAGAAACCTCCGGCAATGATACCTATGGTCTTCCACTCCAGAAAAGCCTCCGCGGTCATCGTAGCCCCTACGCAGAGCCCTAAGAGCACGGTGGCGACATTCATAATCGTATTCGAGGCGGCATCGTACAGGCGCGAGGTGGCCGTACCGATCTCTTTCACCAGGTTACCGAACATGAGCATGCCCACCAGCGGAACCGCCGAAGGAACGATGATCCCCACGATCGTACCGACAAATATCGGGAAGATTATCTTGGCCACCCTCATATTCTTTATTTCGGATTTGGAGGGATGGAGCTTCTCCTGCTCTTTCATATTAATCAACAGCTCTTTCCTTGTACAGGTAAATCTGACCACCAGGGGGATTATCACCGGTACCAGAGCCATATAGGAATAGGCCGCGATGGCTATCGGGCCGAGAAGATGCGGGGCGAGCTTTATCGTGGTAAATATCGCCGTCGGGCCGTCGGCACCGCCGATAATTCCGAGCGATGCGGCCTCTTCCAGCGTGAATCCCGCCAGTACGGCCACTATCAGTACGGAAAAGATACCTACCTGTGCCGCGGCGCCGAAGATTGCCAGCCTAAGGTTGCGCAGCAGCGGGCCGAAGTCGGTCATTGCACCCACCCCCATAAAGATCAGGGGCGGCAGGAGTCCCGTTTTTATCAGCGAATAGTAGAGGTAGTTCATAATGCCGTAATCGTGGGCTATCTCCAACAGGGTCATATGCATGATCCCGTTCTCGTCGGTCGCCTGCACAACCCCCATATCCCCGCCGGGAAAGTTAGCCAGCAGCACCCCGAAACCTATGGGTACCAGCAGCAGGGGCTCATAGCCCTTTTTGATCCCGAGGTAAAGCAGCAGGAATGCCAGCGCCAACATGAGCAATACCGCCGGATTGGCGGCGATATTGCTCAAGGCCGTCATTTCGAAGAGGTTATCGAATATACGCATGCCCTACCGGATTTTCATCAGGATGTCGTCTTCATAAACCGTGTCGCCGTTGCCGGCCACTATTTCTGCGACCACGCCGTCCCGGTGGGCCAGAATAGCGTTGTACGTCTTCATCGCCTCGACGTAACCAAGCCTGTCGCCCTTTTTGAAAGCGTCCCCCGGCTTGACGGCCGTTTCACTGCCGTCTTTGGTGAGGAAGAACTTACCTTCGAGGGGCGAGGGCACCTCCTCCGCATCCCCGGCAGCGGGAACTGCAGCTGCCGCTGCGGGAGCGGGAACGGGAGACGCCGAAGCCGCAGGTGCAGGTGCCGCCGAATCCGGAGTACCTGCCGTCTGGCTTCCCTCGGGAACGATACTCACGCGGAACTGCTCCCCGTTCACATCCACCGTGAGGGTCTGTGGAGTTACGGCTACCGGGTTACCGGGGGCCGGTGTTACGGCGGCGGTAGAGGTAGTATCCTTAGCCTTGCGTTTGGCTATATCGGCTTCGAATTCCGCCTTCGCTTTACCGGATTTGTATGCTTCGTACTGCGCAGGATGCATCGCATACTCGAAGAGTTCTTCGTCGTCCTGCCCCGTTTCCCATCCTTTTTCCTTCATCGCCGTGCGGTATTTTTCCAGCGCGTCGGGATAGCCCTCCTGTGGATCGCCTGTGTAGAATTCCCGGCCCTGCTCCGCGGCGAGAGCCTTGATCTCGGGGTCTACTTCGCCGGGAAGGCGGCCCGACTTTCCGAGGATCATATCCCATATATCGTCCGCTATCATGCTCCAGCGCTCCTTGCCCTTTAGCATTTGCGTCACGTTCATCAGCGCCAGGTTTTTCACGTATTGGCTGAAAGGGGTGACCAGCGGGGGATACCCGACCCTGGGCCAAACATAAGCCACTTCGTCGAACAGTTTTATAAGCAGGTCGTCCTGTGATATTTGAGGCTTGCCGTTCCTGGAAAGATAGCGGTTCACACCTTCCAGATTGGTCTCCAGGTCGGCCATAAGGCTCCCCATCATACCTCCCGGCAATCCCGGCCCGATAAGCAGGGAACTCATCAACCTGTTTTTCGGGCTAATATATAACCCGAGGAAGTCGTCGACAAATTCCTGGGTGAGGGCCCTCACTTTCATATAGGCATCCATGTCGATCTCCGGCACCCGAAATCCGGCCTGCTTGAGCATCGACTGGATGGTTATCACGTCGTGGTGTCCGGTGCCCCATGAAAGCGGTTCCATACCCACGTCGATATAGTCGCATCCGGCCTTGCAGACTTCCAGAACCGAAGCCACCGAAAAACCCGGCCCCGCATGGCTGTGGTAGCTGATGGGTATTTCGGGGTATTTGGCCTTGATATTGGCTGTGATCTTCCCCAGGTCGGTCGGCCGGCCGATCCCGGCCATATCCTTGAGGCATATCTCGTCCGCTCCCGCCTCTATCAGTTCATATGCCAGGTTGGTGAAGTATTCCACCGTATGTATTGGCGAGAAGGTAATGCTCAGTGCCGCCTGCGAAATCATCCCCGCCTGCTTCGCATAGGCTATCGAAGGGATGATATTCCGCGTATCGTTCAGGCCGTCGAAGGTACGGACAATGTCGGTACCCTGGGCTTTTTTTACTTTATACATCAACTTGCGGACATCCGCCGCCACGGGGCTCATACGTATACCGTTCAGACCGCGGTCGAGCATATGTGTCTGAATTCCCGCATCGTTGAAGGGTTTTGTCCATCTACGCACGGCGATATTCGGGTTTTCCCCGAACAGCAGGTTGACCTGTTCGAAGCCGCCGCCGTTAGTCTCCACGCGGGCGAAGCATCCCATTCTCACTATCTCGGGGGCAACCCGCTCCAACTGGTCCACCCGCGGAACATACTTACCGGCAGATTGCCACATATCCCGGTAAACCAGGCCGAATTTGATTTCTCTACTCATTTATTGTAAGGTTTTTCGGTAGTTACTTCTTTTTCTCGATCTTCACGATACGTCCCCTGCCCCGGGTCGCAACATTTACCGCAGCCGTAATGGCCGTAAGGGTCTTTGCCGGAATTGCGGCTGCCCTGGCAAGGGCCGGCGAAACCTCCCTTTCCGGGAACCAGCGGTTAATGGCCGCTATCATGCCCCGGCTGCAGAATATTATAAGCAGAAGCACGATAAATACCGTCCCCATACCTACACCCATTAACATCAGCGCTTCATTGATCGGATTCATTCGGGTTTTAAGTTTTTACGGATCAAATAAAAAACAATTCGTAAAAATACTAAAAGTATTATTCAACGTAAATAATATTTACAACGGAATTGTTTAGAATATAACATTGCCGCTGCCGGGGCAGTAAGATTCCGGAAATGCGGGTAATCTCTCTACTTTTTGAATGTGCGGTCGAGTTCCCTTTTTATATCTTTTTCCTTGATATAGTCCCGTTTGTCGTAGGACTTGCGCCCCCGGCCGAGCCCGATTACGGCTTTGGCCAGCCCGCGGTCGTTGATAAAGACGCGCATTCCGACCACGGTCAGCCCCTTGTCCTGGAGAGCACGGGCAATTTTATTAATTTCACGCTTCTGCAGCAGCAGTTTGCGATCCCGGCGTGGCTGGTGGTTGTTATATGTACCCCAGTGATATTCCGAAATATTGAGGCCGCGAAGATATATTTCCCCCCTGTCTACATAGCAGTAACAGTCCACCATAGAGGCCTTACCCAACCGGAGCGATTTTATCTCCGTTCCGGTAAGGACAATCCCGGCAGTCCACGTTTCGAGTATCTCGTAGTCGAACGCGGCCCGCTTGTTCTTGATGGTTATGTTACGGTAATCGGTCATTTGCAGAGCGCAAAATTAATCATTTATATCGAAGTATCGCCAGGTGTTCCGTATGCCGAGTACGATAGTGTTACTTCTCAATGCAAGCAAACCATGTCTAAAATTTATCGGGATGTCTGAATTTAAAAATAATATCCGAGGTTGGCATATATCCCCACCTTTTTGGTTCGGTTCGAGTAGTCCACCAGCAGGTCTATCGGCCCCAGCAGGGTATTTACCGACCCGGCCACACCGACCCCCCAGATATCCTTACCTTTGAGGATGTCGGAAAAGCTGTGCTGCTCTTTCATGTAATTGGCCTTCATGGAGACAAAATACTTTTTCCCGATCCTTCCCCGCACGTCGAGCCTCGCCCCGAGCACCGCATTATCGAAAACCTCGAAACGGTGAACCCCGACAAATGGCATTTGCTGGCGAAAATACCTTCCCGGCACCGTACCGCCGAGCACGTTTAGAGCCGGGAATGCGGCATTCCTGCCCATGATAACCCGCGAAAAAACTCCCGGTATGAAAGTCACCCTCCGGTTCATGGACAATGCCGCGTAAAAATCGGCATGCAGTGCACTGAAGGGGGTATCCCCGTGATAATTAACGAAATTGGAGGTGTAAAAAGTATAATCCGATGTGAAACTGATACCACGGTTGGGATTATAACGCCTGTCGAGGGTCTCCACCTGTGCAGAGGCACGGTACATAAACATCCCCTCCGAGCGTGCATTGACTTCTACTTCTCTGGTAGACAATGCAGCCTTCAAATCGAGGTATTCGTATATCGCCCCCACCCCGACTTTAAAATTCCTCAACCGGATATTGGCGAAATTCAATTCGACCGTATGCTGGTTGAAATCGAGATTGCTGAGTTTCTTCCCCCTGTTGTAATACCCGAGACTGTTATATTTATACATATAGGAAAGGGTCATCTTTCTCTCGGCTTCATTTCCCAATATGTACGAGCCCTTTATATAGGGATTTTCGCTGAGTCTGGCCGTCACATCGAAATGTGAATTCGACATTTGGTTTGCCGCAAGGTTGACATTGAGCAGGATCGCGGCCATCTCTTCGGTATCGACCCTAAGTCCCAGGCTGATCGAATTACGCGTGCTCTCCTTCACCATAAATACCAGATCGTACGGCGCGTTTCCTTCCAGGCGGTAATTCACCTCGCTCAGGTTTTCTGTGCCCTGGAGCTTCTCCACCGCCACCTGAATATCGCTGGGGCGGACAAATGTGCTGTCCTTCAAACCGGCGATGCGGCTGAGAGTTTTTTCCTTCTGGTAATGCAGTCCTTCGAAACGGATATTGGCGAGCGGAAGGGGCTGGTCGAGTTCGACCGGCTCCCGCTCCTGCGGCATATAACCCGGCTCGAGACCTATTCTGGGCCTTAGCGCCATGAGTTCTCCGAACCTCTCGTATGCGGCTTTTTCCCCGCGGACAAGCAGCGTGTCTATCGCCTCGGCACTGAAACTCCCGGCCCCGTAACCCGTGATGTCGGGCTTTATATATACGTCTACCAGAGGGAGATTCTTTTTGTATGCCTCCACACCGGTGAAGTAGGTGATCTGGTTGAACATATCCGAGAGGGTATTCAGTTGGTCCTCCGCCCGGGCCCCGGCCGTAACGTCTACCCCGATTATAATATCCGCTCCCATTGCCTTAACCACGTCGGCCGGGAAATTATTGCTGATCCCGCCGTCGATCAGCACCATCCCGTCCATGTGTACCGGTTCGAAAGCTCCGGGTATCGACATACTCGCCCGTATGGCCCGGGCAAGGTAACCCTCGTCGAGGGTCACCGCCCGGCCGGTCACCATATCGTAAGCCACGCATGCGAACGGTACGGGAAGCGATTCGAAAGATATGGAGTCGTGATAATCTATGGTGAGCTCGGTGAGCAGATTGTATACATTGTTCCCGCCGACAAGCCCCGAGGGAAGTTGGAATTTTTTCTGGCTTGTCAGAGGCAATGTTATGAGGTACCGTTCCGATACCTCTTTTGCAGAGAAGGAGAGGTAGCGCCTCGAAACGCGGTCGCTCAGCAGTTCCGTCCAGTTTTGGGTCCTCACCAGCGAGTCGAGTGTGTGTGTATCGTATCCGACCGCATACAGCCCTCCGATGATCGCTCCCATACTCGTACCTGCAATATAGTCGATCGGTATTCCCGCCTCCTCTATGACCTTCAGAACCGAGATATGCGCGACCCCTTTCGCTCCGCCGCCGCTCAGCACCACACCGACCTTTTGCCGCTGGGCCCAGGCAGCCGAAACCACCAGCAAACATATTAGCGTAAGGATTATATGGCGAAAGATTTTTATACTCATCGATACAGTTTTAGTTTCATTAAAGCTCCACCGGTTACAAACCGCGAGCCATCCGGCATTTTAAATAATTACAGTATAAGGCGGGAAAGTTTCTTGGCTATGGCCATCCTTTCCCGGTTCAGGGTAGATATGCGGAAGGTCACTTCGGCCAGTTCCTCGTCGGAGAGCCCCTCCCGGCCCAGCTGGCCGCGCAGGTCTGCAATAATCCTCTCGATCGCTTTCGATTTATAAAGGATCACGGTGCGGGGTACGGACTCGGCCAGCTTGTCCGATTCGTTTTCGACGATTATATCGTATTTCTGCCATAACTTGCTCACCACATAATTGTCGTTGTCGGTAAGGATATCCACCGCAGCGTTACATACTTCGGGATCGGGGTGGTTTATAAAGTTATGGAGCCCGATCGTCTCGTTTATATTCACTTCGGGCCCTTCGGTTCCGTCGGTGGTGCGCAAACGGTAGAACAGTTCGCGGTAAGTCTCGTACAGTTTGCGGTATCGGCCGTCACTGAACGAAAGCCCGTTGGCTTCGATGTCGTTTATAATGGTTTCGGCCACGTTGAAGCTTACTACGCTTCGTCCCTCTTTATAATCGAAATACCGACCGCCATATTTCAGCAGGTACTTTACCAGCTCCTTTTCGAGCTCCTCCACACTGCTTCCGGCAATGGAGGAGAGGGGGCGGTCTTCACCGGACTCGGGACCGGATAGGGATTCCGGAGTCCTTTCCCTTCGGCGGATCTCTTCCTGGCGGCGGATAAAATCGCGCGTCTGTGCATCCGAATCGTGGGATATTCTCTTTCTTGCCACCTCCGAAGCCAATACTTCGTGTGGAATGTCCATGCTGGAGGCCGTCTGCTTTATATAGAGCGACCGCATTATGGGATCGGGTACAACCGCCACCGACGATACTATCTCGGTAATAAGTCCCCCCTTTTTTATCGGGTCGCCTCCAGCCTCCCCGAGAAGTATACGGGTCTTGAAAGTTATAAAATCCTCCTCGTTGGATGCTATATACTCTTTCAGCCCGGCGGCCGACCGGCTGCGGGCGAAGGAGTCGGGGTCTTCCCCGGGTGACAGCGGGACGATCCGAACGTTCATTCCCTCCTTCAGGATTATATCGATGCCCCTCATTGAAGCATTTATCCCGGCACTGTCTCCGTCGAAAATGACCGTTATATTTTTGGTGAACCTCGAAATCAGTCTGACCTGTTCCGGTGTAAGAGCCGTGCCGGACGAGGCCACGACATTCTCTACCCCTGCCTGGTGCATCGAAATCACATCGGTATATCCTTCGACAAGGATACAGCAATCCTCCTGCGTAATGGCCTTTTTTGCGAAGAACAGACCGTAGAGAACGTTGCTCTTATGGTATATCTCACTCTCGGGGGAGTTTACATATTTTGCGGTCTTTTTGTCGCTGCGGAGCGTTCTCCCGCCGAACCCGATCACCCGGCCGCTTACGGAATGGATCGGGAAGATCACGCGGTCGTAAAATTTATCGTAGAGTGTTCCGTTCTCCCTCTTTCCGCTGAGCCCCGCCCGGACGAGGAATTCGTCTTTATATCCGGCGGCCAGTGCGGCCGTCGAAAAAGCCTCACCCTTCGGCGGGCAATAGCCGAGGCCGAACCGGGTTACAGTCCCGTCCGCAAGACCCCGCTTACGGAAATAGCCCAGTCCCACGCTGCGGCCTTCGTCGGTCTCCCATAAAGTCCGTGAGAACCATTCGGCGGCAAAAGCCGTGGCGACCATCATACTTTCGCGGTCGTCGTTCTTCTTCTCTTCTTCCGGCGATAGTTCCCGCTCGGAAACCTCGATACCGTACTTTTTCGCCACGTATTTCAGGGCTTCCGGGTAACTCATCCCTTCATGCTCCATTACGAACGTAACGGCGTTGCCGCCTTTTCCGCACCCGAAACATTTGAAGAGTCCCTTAGTTGGAGATACTACGAACGAGGGGGTCTTTTCGTTGTGGAAGGGACAGCATGCCTGGTAGTTGATTCCCTTTTTACGGAGTGAGACGAAATCCCCCACCACTTCGACGATGTCGGCGGCGGAGTATATACGGTCTACTGTCAGGCGGTCAATCATAGTATCGGGATCGGGAATGTAAAGATATGAAGAAAGTTGCGTATGAGAGGTAATATATTCCCTTTATGTTGTTCCCATATACTTTTTGCAAAGGCCCGTAAAATTCAATAATTTTACTTACTTGCGGCGTGAAAAGATCGAAAAATAAAAAAGATGGGTGTTTTTATGGTTCGAGTGTATAATTTTACTATCCGATAGAATCCGGTGGGGCCTCCTAAAAACCTCCGGTGATAGCATGGAGTGGTGCAAGAAAATCGCGAAAAGTCCTCGACACCGCAACCAGCTATACCGGAGGTATTTCTATCCTCCGAAACGGTGTCGATTTATAGGGACTTTTCGCTTAAGCAAAAGTACAACAAAAAAATCGATATAGCTAATTTTCCCCTTGATCGAGCCGGTTTCCGTATCAACGGCCGACCCACCGGTGCTGGGCAAATATATCAAAAATTGTAAGCGTGGTCGGTATCCGACGGTGGTCAGTACAATTTTTGATTACCGTTCCCGAGGGGCAAAAAATAAAAAAACCGTAGTAAATTATCTACGATAAAGTTAACGGGAGCGGTATTTGCGGCACCCTATATCGGATTATATATTCCGTGTATTTCCCGCAACCAATTCGTAACTTTGCAGAATGAAGTTTAAGCTGGTATCGGATTACAGTCCTACGGGAGATCAGCCCGAAGCCATCGAGGAACTCGTATCCTCGATAAAAGGCCATAGCGGCCATAATACCCTATTGGGAGTAACCGGTTCCGGCAAAACGTTCACGGTCGCCAATGTAATCGAACAGCTGCAGCGGCCCACCCTCGTCCTGAGCCATAATAAAACCCTCGCCGCGCAGCTTTACGGCGAGTTCAAAGGTTTTTTCCCTGAGAACGCCGTCGAATATTTCGTCTCCTATTACGATTATTACCAGCCCGAAGCCTTCCTTCCTGCCAGTAATACCTACATCGAGAAAGACCTCTCCATCAACGACGAGATAGAGCAGATGAGGCTCAAAACAACTTCGTCGCTGCTCTCGGGAAGACGTGACATCATAGTGGTATCGAGTGTCTCGTGTTTATACGGAATCGGCAACCCTGAGGATTTCCATTCGACCTCGATCGAACTGAGAAGCAACGATATAATCAGCCGCAAAAAAGTTCTATACCGACTTGTGGAAGCCCTTTATACCCGAACAGAGAGCGAGCTCACCCGCGGTACGTTCCGTCTGAACGGGGAGACACTCGATATAAGGCTGGCCTACGGGGATATGTGCTACCGGGTCATGTTCTACGACGACGAGATCGAAATGATAGCCACTATCGATCCGGCTACCGGACAACGGCTCGAGGTAGTGGACAAGGCTATTATCTATCCGGCAAATATGTTCGTGACCACCAAAGAGCGTATAAATACCGCCATAGCTCAGATACAGACAGACCTCGGAAAGCAGATAGCGTTCTTCGAAAAGGCGGGACGCATGGAAGAGGCCCAGCGCATTAAGCAGCGGGTGGAGTTCGACCTGGAGATGATAAAGGAGCTGGGCTACTGTTCCGGTATCGAAAACTATTCGCGCTATTTCGACGGCCGTCCGCCCGGAAGCCGCCCCTTCTGCCTGCTCGACTACTTCCCGGAGGATTACCTGATGGTCATCGACGAGAGCCATGTGACCATCCCACAGATACGCGCCATGTACGGGGGCGACCGCTCCCGAAAAGAGAACCTGGTGGAATACGGCTTCCGGCTCCCGGCCGCCGTGGATAACCGGCCTTTGAAATTCGAGGAGTTCGAAGCGCTCATGGGGGACACCATATATGTCAGCGCCACTCCCGCCGACTACGAACTGATCCGTTCCGAGGGTGCGGTCGTGGAACAGCTTATACGGCCCACGGGGCTGGTCGATCCCCCGCTTCAGGTCAGGATCACCGACAACCAGATAGACGACCTGATCGAAGAGATAGAGAAGCGCTCGAGGATCGAGGAGAAAGTACTGGTCACCACTCTGACCAAAAGGATGGCCGAAGAACTTTCAAAGTATTTCGACCGTATAGGGATCCGCAACCGTTATATTCACTCCGATATCGACACTCTCGAACGGGTGCAAATTCTCGACGATCTGCGCTCCGGCTTGTTCGACGTGTTGATCGGGGTTAATCTGCTCCGTGAAGGGCTCGACCTTCCGGAAGTATCGCTCGTGGCCATCATGGATGCCGACAAGGAGGGTTTCCTGCGCAGTGAGCGCTCCCTTACCCAGACGGCGGGTCGCGCCGCACGCCATGCCAACGGCAATGTTATCATGTATGCCGAAAAACGCACCGATTCTATGGGGATGGCAATCATGGAGAGCAACCGCCGTCGGGAAAAGCAGATAAGCTACAACATGAAGCACCATCTGATTCCGCGGGCCGCCCATAAAAGCAACCGCTCCCTGCTCGGGGATGCCCGCTCCTTGGCGGCTCCCTATTCCACCGGATCGTCCTCCACGCTTGCGGCCGATCTGCAGGCGGTCTATAACAGTCGGGAATCTATCGAAGCGGGTATTCTGCAATCCAAGCAGCTGATGGAGGATGCCGCACGGAACCTCGACTTTATGGAAGCGGCCAAACACCGCGATATGATGTACGCATTACAGGAGAGGCTGGAAGAGGTCAGAAAGGGATGAGAAAATTCTTCCGGAATATAACGGCCTGCATCGATTTTTTTTACGCCGGCCCCGTGAAAAGGCTGCTGCCCCGGCAGACTTTCCGTTATGCGGCATCCGGGGGGATCAACATGATCCTGGACACCCTCCTGTATTACCTTATATTCCATTACATACTGTGCGAGCGTTTTATCGATCTGGGTATCGTTGTAGTATCGCCTTATATAGCCGCTCTCTGCATTGTCTTCCCGATCACCTTTTTCAACGGATTCCTGCTCAACCGCTATGTAGCATTCCAAATGTCGCCACTGAGAGGCCGTATCCAACTGGGCCGTTATGCCCTCTCGGTCGCCGGATCACTGCTGATAAACTATGCCCTGATGAAACTGTTTGTCGAGGCGTTCCACATCTTTCCAACCCCCTCGAAATTTATTACGAATATCCTCGTGGCAATATACAGCTACCTGATGCAGAAATATTTTTCTTTCCGCGGCTGTACCGATTAACCGGCGAGCGAACCGAGCACCCCGGCCAACTCTCCGAGCGGAAGCATATTGGGCCCGTCGCTAAGGGCACGGTCCGGATCGGGATGTACCTCGAAGAACCAGCCGTCCGCACCGAAGGCCCGGGCGGCCATAGCCATCGCCGGGACGAATTTCCGGTCGCCTGCGGTCTTACCTCCGCCGGCACCGGGGCGCTGTACGGAGTGGGTGCAGTCCATTACCACCTTCGAAGCGAAAGGAGCCATATCCGGAATGTTTCTAAAATCCACTACCAGGTTGTTATACCCGAAGCTATTGCCCCGTTCGGTAAGCCAAACCTGGCTTCCTCCCGAGTCGAGGACTTTGGCTGCCGGATAGCGCATATCGGCTGCCGAGAGAAACTGTGCTTTCTTTATATTGACGATCTTTCCCGTGCGGGCGGCGGCGGTCAGAAGGTCTGTCTGGCGGCACAGGAAGGCCGGGATCTGGATTATATCGACAACCTGCCCTACCGGTGCGGCCTGCACCGACTCATGTATGTCGGTGGTGATCCGTAATCCGTAACGGGATTTTATATCTGAGAGCATCTCCAATCCCTTATCCATTCCGGGGCCTCTGAACGAGGATAGCGACGTGCGGTTCGCTTTATCGAAGGAAGCTTTGAAGATTACTTCGATCCCCATCTTTTCCCTGATTGCCACAAGCTCCGATGCTACCTCGTCGAGCAGTTCCCGGGACTCTATCACACACGGGCCGGCTATGAATACCGGTTCTGTATTGTTTTTCATCGGCGGTCGAAATTTATGATAAAGATACGCAAATCATCGCAAACTACGGCTGCGGCTTTTTGAAGTTCCCCGCAGCCCAATAATACGAAGGCCCCCGAAATTCGGGGGCCTTCTGAAATATAGAGTAGAGGTAATTACAGTTTGGGGCCGGCTTCGACGAGTTTCCTGCCGACTTCGTTGCCGCAGAACTTTTCGAAGTTTTTGGTGAACCTCTGTGCAAGGTCTTTGGCTTTGGCATCCCACTGGGCTGCATCCGCGTATGTATCGCGCGGATCGAGGATGGCGGGGTCCACGCCCGGAAGCGCTGTCGGAACCTCGAAATCGAAATAGGGAATCTTCTTGGTCTGCGCCTTGTCGATCGAACCGTCGAGGATAGCGTCGATAATACCGCGGGTATCCTTAATGGAGATACGTTTGCCCGTGCCGTTCCATCCGGTATTCACCAGGTATGCCTTGGCACCCGATTTCTGCATCCTCTTCACCAGTTCTTCACCGTATTTTGTCGGGTGGAGCGAAAGGAATGCCGCACCGAAACATGCCGAGAAGGTCGGAGTCGGTTCAGTGATTCCGCGCTCGGTACCGGCCAGTTTGGCGGTAAATCCGGAGAGGAAATAGTACTGAGTCTGCTCGGGGGTCAGTATCGAAACCGGAGGCAGCACACCGAAAGCATCGGCAGAGAGGAATATCACCTGCTGTGCGGCCGGGCCTTTGGAAACCGGCTTAACGATATTTTCTATATGGTCGATCGGATAAGATACGCGGGTATTTTCCGTAACGCTCTTATCGCTGAAGTCGATCTTGCCGTTGGCGTCCACTGTCACATTTTCCAGGAGTGCGTCGCGGCGGATAGCATTCCAGATGTCCGGCTCGCTGTCCTTATCGAGGTTTATAACCTTTGCGTAGCAGCCGCCCTCGAAGTTGAATACCCCGTCATCGTCCCAGCCGTGCTCGTCGTCGCCGATGAGTTTGCGTTTCGGGTCGGTGGAAAGGGTGGTCTTACCGGTACCGGAGAGTCCGAAGAAGATAGCCGTGCTCGTTTCGTCCATGTTGGTGTTGGCCGAGCAGTGCATCGAAGCGATACCCTGGAGCGGAAGCAGGTAGTTCATGTAGGAGAACATACCTTTTTTCATTTCGCCGCCGTACCATGTATTGAGGATGATCTGTATCTTTTCGGTGAGGTTGAATACGACCGCCGTTTCACTGTTGAGGCCCAGCTCCTTGTAGTTCGCCGGAGCTTTGGCTTTCGAAGCGTTCATAATCACGAAATCCGGCTCGCCGAAATTGGCCAGTTCCTCCTCGGTGGGGCGGATGAACATGTTTTTGACGAAGTGCGCCTGCCATGCAACCTCCATTATAAAGCGCAGTTTGAGGCGGGTGTTTTCGTTCGCACCGCAGAAAGCGTCGACCACATACAGCTTTTTACCGGAGAGTTCTTCGGTAGCTATATCCTTGAGGATTTTCCAGGTCTCCTGCGAAAGGGGTTTGTTGTCGTTCTTATACTCCTGCGAAGTCCACCATACGGTATCGCGGGTGGTGTCGTCCATTACGAAGAATTTATCTTTGGGGGAACGGCCGGTATATTCGCCGGTCATAACGTTCACTGCGCCCATTTCGGTCACCTGACCCTTTTCGAAACCCTCGAGACCCGGTTTGGTCTCTTCGTCGAAAAGCTCATCGTAAGAAGGATTGTGTACGATCTGGGTAACACCCGAGATGCCGTACTTGCTCAAATCGATTTTAGACATAAATTTATTCTTTATTAGTTAATACATCCCGCATCCGGACGGGCTTTCACACCCGCTTGTTCCGCACCCGGCCCGTCGATCCGGTTTCAATAGCAAAACCCCTGCCGTTGTGAATGTTATCTCCCAGGGGAGGAACCGGGATCGCCGAGGCGCAAAACAGCACAAAGTTACGAATAATATTTATTGTTACAAAAATAACAGAAACTGAAAGTGGTAAATTATTCAAATTTTTTAATAAATTTTACCTATTCCGTAATTACTTAATCTTAATTTAACTTAAACATTGCCGGGGTGATCTATTCGAGGAATTGTTACCTTGCATCCTCAAATCATGGCGGGTATTTATATACATATTCCATTCTGCAAACGCAAATGCATCTACTGCGACTTTTACAGTACGGCGCAGTTCGAAAAGTATTCGGCCTCCTATCTCGATGCCGTGATCCGGGAGCTCCATTTTACAAAAGACTATCTCGGTGCCGATCCCGTGAATACCCTCTATTTCGGGGGCGGCACCCCTTCTCTCTATTCTCCGGCCGGGATCGGAAAAATGATCGAAGCAGTAAAAAATATTTATGGTACGGAGGGAATTACCGAAATTACGCTCGAGGCGAACCCGGAAGATATAACCCCCGAATATCTTTCGGGATCGCAAGAGGCTGGAATTAACCGCCTGAGTATCGGAATCC
>JAJBVJ010000151.1 GCA_020859875.1 Rikenellaceae bacterium | reverse complement strand
CTATAAAATTAAATAAGGACGAAAGTGTACTTGTCTCGGGAGGTTTCTCCAGGGAAGATATGTTAGCATTGAAAGAGAACAGCACCTTACTTTCCGCGAAGGTTTCATATATCCGCAGTACCCTTGTAAATCTGTATGTTAAGGGTTTCAATACCTACCTTTTTACTTCCGACGGGCTGTTCGACATTATCGTGGCGAACGTAATTGCCGAGCTCAACGGCAGGGGGCTCGCCATCGCTTCCGTTTTCATCAAGCCATACCCGGGTGCCGGCAAGGCGGGCAAGGAGATCAACACCGAAGATTTTGCCAACATGTCAATGTGCTTTTGTGAGAGTAAGGAAGATTTCAATCTCCGTATCTTCAGAAATTACCTCGACCAGAGTACAAACTGTGTACTCTATCCCTCGCGGGTAAAGACAAAAAGCGTTTATCATATGCCCGTGCTGTCGCATCTTGCCCGACCGTCGGAAAATCTGCTGAGTTGATTTATGGATAATATGATCCCTGCCCTTCCCGTTTGTTCTACGGGAATGGTTATTTTTACCTTATATTATACGATTGCAGGATGGATTTGAAAGAAATTATTTTGGGGTGGGGAATCGAATCCGGTAAACTGGCCGGCTTTCTGGGAGTGATAATGACCCTTGCCGGGGCTTTTCTTATCGCATGGACGGTCTGGATAGTTACGTGCAGGGGATTAGGCCCGCTGGTTATAAGGCTGTCACGGCGTACGCCCACCCGGTGGGACGATATAATGTTCGAAGGAAGGTTTTTCCGCCGCCTCGGTATGCTCCTGGCCCCCATTGCCGTCAGTGTGGCTTTGGGTTACGTATCATGGGAATACATGCCCCAGCTCCAGAAGTTTATCAGGGTTTGGATAACATTTGCCAGCGTGAGAATGATCTCCATCTTCCTCGACGGAGCCAACCGTATATACGAGAGCTATCCCGTATCGAGGAATAAACCCATAAAGGTCTTCATACAGGTCATCCTTATTTTCCTCTATTGTGCGGCCGTCCTGGTCGCAATTCAGATATTTACTGGTAAGGAGACAACCGTTATGCTTGCCGGGCTTACGGCATTTGCTGCGGTGCTGATGCTGATTTTCAAAGACTCGATACTCGGTTTCGTTGCGGGAATACAACTCAGTGCGAACAATATGGTCAATATCGGGGATTGGATCGAAATGCCCAGCAGCGGTGCGGACGGGGATGTGCTGGAAATAAATCTTACGACGGTAAAAGTTCAGAATTGGGACAAAACGATAACTACCATCCCCACCTATAAGTTGGTTTCCGAGTCTTTCACCAACTGGCGGGGGATGTTCGAGTCGGACGGACGCCGGATAAAGCGCTCGGTCTATATCGACCTCTCTTCGGTGCATTATCTGAGCCGTGAGGAGTTGGAGAACCTTAAAAAATCCTCCTTCCTGCGTGGCTATATAGAGGACAAAATGGAAGAGATCAGGCAGTATAACGAGCGAAGGGACACGGAACTGGACGAACGCAGGCTTACCAATATCGGGACTTTTCGTGAATACCTCGAGATTTGGATCGCAAACAATCCCAATATAAATTCGTCGATGACCCACATGGTTCGCCAGTTGCAGCCTGGCCCCACGGGTGTACCGTTGGAGGTATATTGTTTTTCGGCGGATAAGAAATGGGTCGCTTATGAGAAGATACAGGCCGATATTTTCGACCATATCTTCGCCGTAATGAAGCTGTTTAACCTCAAGCCGTTCCAATATACATCGCTTCCGGCCGGTGCTCTTCCTGGTTCGGACAACCCGGCATAATCCCGGCTGCGGGGGCGATCCTGCTGGCGCGGTTTATGATGGATATAGCTAACGGAAAATTAAATCTTATAGCTATGGTGAATTACGAGGATGAATACGGTGTGTTGGATATGAGCGAAGAGGCGATGAACACCCTCGAACTGATGCACGAAAAACTGGACGATGACAGTTGCGGGCCGGAAGAGATACCAGCCGATACGTCCGGCGGTACCGATGCCGACGGAACAGGCCCCGAACCGACCGAAAGCCGTGCCCGGAAATAGCTTTTATTAATATGCGACAAAGGGGAGCGTTTCGCTCCCCTTTGTTTTTTTGGTATACATTATCTTTTTATGGCGATATTGTCGATACAGACATATTTCGGGGTATTGAGGCCGTAACCCTGATGATCGACGTCGCTTCCCCCGAAAGTGAACTCTATACGGTTTACTGCACCGAGCGTCGAAAGGTCGACTTTATTCCACCCCTTCGAGATTCCCGGTGCGTCCGGGGTACGGAAATCGGCAAGGCAGTAATTTACCGAGCCGGTTCCGGTGCCCGCAGCCGAATATCCGGTAATGGTTACGTAAAAATAATCCTCTTGTTCATATGTGAGTTTCCGGGCGAAGGAATTGCCGTTTTCAATGGTAAGAGCGACATATGCGCTGTTGGCAACCCATAGGTGGTCTATGATGTTCTCGACGCCCGCGGGAAAACTAAGGGCCGTGGGCTCACCGTAGGGAGAGTCGGCCAGAGGGTCGTAAGCCGAGAACACGACCCCGAAAACTTTGGAGCCGTTATAGCCACCGTAGCCGGTTGCGGGGTCTGTGTAATCTACGGTGCATTGGTTGGTCCAGTCAATGGTTCGGTCGGTATTCAGGCTTGAAAAGCCGATTCCGCCGTTCCAGAAATCGTATTGGCCGTTATCCGGGTTTATGCCGAACTTTAGGCCGCTTTTCGTATCCGTATATTCGGTATACTGTCCATCTCCGTAGCCGGAATAGAAGTTACTGCCCTGCTCATCGACCGCCAAAAGGCTTGCCGGAACATCCTCGAAATCGACCGTTATGTACTTTTTTGCCTCGTCGTCGCTGTCGCTGCACCCTGCAATGATCGCAGCGGAGCAGATAAGTGTAAAGAGTTTCTTCATTTTAATGTCTCGTTTGTTAACCATTCCCCGCATTTCGGATTGAAACGGGATGCAAAGATAATGTTATCGGTTATCTTTTTTTGCTTCCTCGGGTTTCTTATTCTGAAATTTTATCTCGAATAATGTCCTGCTGTTTGAATATACATTTTTTTTAAAAAAGCAATTTTATGGATAAGTTAAAAATGTTTCTAATCGGTACCGGGATCGTTGCTCTGATACTGTTT
>JAJBVJ010000257.1 GCA_020859875.1 Rikenellaceae bacterium | reverse complement strand
ATGGCCGTGCTGTAAAATACCGGCTCCATTTCGACGCCAACACCAGGGAGGGAGTTTCTGCCATTTTGCTTATCGACGCGGCGGAAATCGCCACGGACAACGGTGCGGTATTTTAATAAAATAAATGAACTATGGGATTTTTCGAAAGGTTATTTAAGTCCGGTAAAGCATATTCGGCTTTCCGTATGCCGAATATGGCATGTGAACTTACCATTGAGGGCAGCAGTTACCTGGTAGAAGAATTCGACATGGATTGCGATATGCGGGACAATAAAGGTTATATACCGTTTTATGCGGTTTTCTCGGATAAACTGCCTGCGCCCGTTCAGGTGTGGGTGGGCCGTAGTAACGATCATAAAGATGTTACGGTAAAACTGTTCCGCAACGTGGATACACTAAGCGAGGGTGCGTTAATGGCATTTAACCTTTACGGAGTCGGCTGCACAGCCTACCGGCAAGCAATTCGGGACGACGTCAGCCGGTACACACTTGTGATGGCGGCAACGGGGATAAAAGTTTTCGACCAGGAATATAGCTAATAGGATGAACAAAACGTACAGTATATCCGAATTTATCGAACTTCTCGGTCTGGATGTTTGGCCCGGCGGGATGGTCGAAGGGCTGGATTATGTATCGGCCCCTACTCCATCGCAAGGCGAGCAGGAATCGGCCGGACTGACCGGGTTATGGCTCGGCAGCGGACTTATGATTGAAAGGGAAAGACCCAATGAAGCGACTGATACCGAGATTATATTTTCTAAGTACGACCCTTACCGGAGTGTTTACGATTTTTTATCGGTACGGACCCAAACCAGTAAAGGCCAGGTAAAAGCTATCGTCAGGGAACTTATGGAAAAAGAGAGCCTCTCGCACAGAAGGGGCCGAAAAACTTTTACCGACAGTCCTTTCAAGCAGCAGGCCGGCTATGAAGCCAACCATTACAGTATGTACGGTGGAGCGGTATCGAAACCTAAAACGCGCAGGGGACGATGAACGAAGGTAATTATAAGCTGCCGCTCGATATAAGCAGATTTTTCCTCGACGGGAAAGGTCGTCTGGATCAATGTTCGGAAGTCGAATCCATCGACCAGTTCCTGGGGCTTTTGCTTACCACCCACCCCGGAGAACACGGCTTCGACCAACGGTTCGGCACTAAGATATGGGAGTTGGACTTCGAGAACATCGTTTCACTGCCGGCATGGAAAGAACGGTTCCGCAATTACATTCTGGATTCGGTACGGGAGAACGAGAAGAGGTTAAAGGATATAGATGTGTCTCTGGAGGTTCGGGAAGTAGTACGGGAAGAAATGGCTTTAGACTGCGTTACCGTTCGTAAGCAGGTGGATATTAAAATACGTGGAATAATAGCGTCGAGCGGCCGGCCGGCCGCATTCCGGCATGTGGTTTATCTGGGGCCTTTATCCCGGAATTAAAGCGTCGTTATGGCTGAGTACGATTATACGAAAGAGACTATCAAGGCAAGGATGTTATCCGTGGCTTCATCACTATGGAGCGTCCGTAATCCTGACAGTCTGGACCCTGTCGTGCGCCTGTTGATCGAATCTCTGGCATCGGAAATTTTCAAGCTGGCCGGCGAGTTGGAACAGGTGGAAAGCCGCATCGTAGACAAACTGGCAAGGACGTTCATTCCCTCTTATATGATGTCGGCAACTCCGGCTCACGCCATACTGCATGCCAGGGCTTTAAGCGGAATCACGGAAATTACTCCCCAGACGGAATTTGCATATAAAGCCCCGTCTTTCATTCAAAAATATAATCTTTCGAAACTGGTATTTACTCCGGTACGAGATACTAAGATAATCAACGGGGATGTGGCAGCATTGATTTCCGGGGGAAGATTTTTCTCGGTAACCGCTCATAACGGAAAAGAACACATAGCCAACACCTATCAGCGCAGTCCTATGTTGGCAAATACTTTATGGATAGGACTGGATATCGAATCCGGGATGGAACTCCCGGACTGTCTGCCGTTCTTTTTCCAGCTTCCGTTCTCCGACAACACTTCCGGTTATTACAATCTGCTTAAATATGTAAACCTGAACCACAACGGCATCCCGCTCCCGGTCTCGGCGGGACTGCCCGAAAGTAAAGCTGTCGGGGATGAAACACCGTTCGGGGTTTTCGACCCACGACGGCAGTTATATAAAGACATTACCGAAAAATACGATTTTCAATTTTTGACGGCCGATTGCCGGAACATTCAGGGAGACAACCTTAAAAAAGAAAGGTTACCCCAGAGTATTTCACATTTATTTACCGAGGAGTTCACCGGAAGCCTTAAGCGGGAACTCATATGGATCGAGGCGCTTCTTCCACCGGCACTGCAAGGGGCGATTATAGACCAACTATCGGTAGCCGTTAATTGTTTCCCCGCGGCAAATATTTACCAGACTACCACCAACGGCCACATCTCCTCCATCTGCTCAATAATACCGCTCTCCAAGGACGAACAGGAATATTTTATCGGTGTCGATAAGGTTGTAGATTCACATAACCGGGAGCTGAAGGAAGTACGCAACCATAATGAAACGGAGATATCGGGTACATACACCCTCCGCCGCGGCGGAAGCGAACGGTTCAATTCCCTGAACGCTAAAGAATACATCGAACGGCTGGTGGATATCTACAGGGATGAGACTACGGCGTTTTCGGGTTTCGGGCGCGATATTGCCGCTACTTTGGATACACTGCTTTCGGACCTGAAAGAATTGGAACTAAAATTAGGGTCGTACGACAAAAATACGGAACAGGCATCCTATCTCATTTTCAGTGCTGACACGGCCGAAAAGAAATATATAACTGCGCGGTACAGCCTTACCAACGCGGCCGTGGCAAACGGAATCCAATCGCGGGAGTCTTTGTCCGTACCGGAAATATCGGACCTCGAACCCTCGTCGGCCTTGTTTATAACTTCTTCCCGGGGAGGGCGCAGGACTCCTACCCAGTCGAGTCAACGCGGGATGTACCAATACCTGCTGACCTCCCGTGACCGGATTTACACAAAAGAGGATATCAAGCAGTTTTGTACCTGCTATTACGGGGACTACTTCGGAGGTATCGCCATAGAAAACGGCTATGAAATCAGTTCCGCTCCCGGGCAGGGAGTAATAAGGACTACCCGAATCATTCTTAAAGATGTAAAAATCAAGGATGATGAAATCGATCCGGAAGTA
>JAJBVJ010000188.1 GCA_020859875.1 Rikenellaceae bacterium | reverse complement strand
GCTGGAAGGCGAGATATTCGACGTTCGAAGTAAGCTGGGGATTACGGCAGGAGCTATTAACACGATCGAACAGGAACATGTCGTAAAAAACCTCTCGGGCGAAAATGACCGCCCCGGGGTGGAACGACAAGAGCGGGCCGGCGAGACCAGTGCGGTAATAGTGTTTAACCCACTCTTCGAAGAGAATCTTGGCGGGGAAGATTATGCCGATTTATCGGATGCCCAGCGGATGGAGTCCACCGTAGCTGAAGCAGTAAACGCTTTTGCGGAAAATTACGCGGTTATCGCCCGGATTGCTTCCCAGATGCCCCTGGCGGATACGGCTGCTCAGGCCGACAGCCTTTTCAGGGAGTATGAAGCGTTGAAATATATCAATTCCGTGCTCACCGAGAAGATTGGGGATGACTTCGGTTTCATTTACGACCATAAGCTCTACTGCTATAATTATATCCTCGATAAGCTGGGGCGGCGAAGCCAGATCTCTTCTTTCGAACGCAAGACGGCAGAAGCCCGGGAGCGGGCCCTGGCCGCAGGCGATTCTGCCGAATCTTCGCCGGTTGCCGGTTACCCCTATCTTAAGGGGCTCCTGCTCGACTATGAAAGAACACTCGCCGGTGAAGCGGGTTACAGAAAATCCTCCGACTCACTTGCCGGCGCGATCGCCTCCCTTTCTAATATGAGTTTCGATTTTCCTGCAATCCACCTCGAAGAAAAACTATTTTTAGACTATTCCGATATAACCTTCCACTCACCGGCAAAATACGACTCACGCAATCCCGTACCGGAGGTGGCGGTGCATGCCAAAGGGGAGATATACCGCATCCTGCTCGGGAGTTTCCAGAGGGCCCAGCCGGTCTCCATCCTCCGGGGAGCCTACCCCGTGGGATTGTTACAACGTGATGGAAAATACGAATACTATGCTGGCGGATTCGCCACTATCGACGAAACCGCCCGGGCAGTGGAACAACTAAAAGCCAAAGGCTTCCGCGATCCGAAGATAGCACTCTGGAGCGACGGAAAGCTTACCGTCCTAACCCCGCAGCAGGCGGACATGATGCTCGGGAATCTCCCTGGGGGCCTTTTCCGCCTTTCGGTCGATACCGCAGACGGCCCGCTGCCGCAGATCGTAAGGCAACTCATGGAAGAGGCCGCTCCCGGAGCCGAAATATCCCGCAGCGGCAGCCTATACATCATTGGGCCTCTCGAAACCCGTGCCGCAGCCGCGGAGCTTATGGAAGATATCCTCGATGCGGCAGCAGACCTCGAGATAAAAATAGAAGCCGTAGAGTGATAACTCGGGAAAAAATATTATCTTACACCCTCGGAACAACCCTATACCGATCGCCTAAACCCAGCCCTGTTCAACCATGTGGTATATAATCATACTTATAATAGTCGGCGTGCTACTTCTTGTGGCAGAACTCGTCCTGCTTCCCGGCCTTAGTATTGCCGGTATCTGCGCACTGATATCCTTTTTGGGGGCCGTTTACATTGCCTTTACCTCTTACGGCCCGACGGGAGGGGCCATCGCCATAGCAGCCGTACTTTGCCTGTCCCTCATCGCCACATTTTTTTCACTCCGGGCTAAAACATGGCGGCGGCTCGCCCTCGATAACCAGGTGAAAGGGACTTCCCAGCCTCTACCGCAGGAGAAGATTTCGGAGGGAGCCTCCGGAAGGACAATTACCCGGCTGGCTCCGCTCGGCAATATCGATATCGACGGGCAGACATATGAAGCCCGGTCGGTAGGCGACCTCTATGTAAATCCCAATACGGAGGTTGAAGTAGTAGGATTCGAAAATTTCACCGTACTGGTAAAGGTAACGGGCTGCGAACCCCCGAAATGCTAAAAACTCATTAAATAAGAATCTTATGGAAATGGAAGGAATCGGAATGATCGCGCTATTCGCCTTTTTGGGGCTTGTCGCACTCTGGCTCATATTTTATTTTATACCCATCGGGCTTTGGTTCTCGGCCTTGGTTTCAGGGGTGAGGATCAGCCTTTTGCAGTTGATACTCATGCGCTGGAGGAAAGTGCCGCCCTCTACCATCGTTTCGGCCATGATCGAAGGTACGAAGGCGGGGCTCCATCTCAATGCAAACGAATTGGAGGCCCACTATCTGGCGGGGGGAAATGTTCCCAATGTTGTGCATGCGCTGGTATCGGCCCAGAAAGCGAGTATCAACCTCGACTTTAAAATGGCTACCGCCATCGACCTGGCCGGCCGCGACGTATTCGAAGCGGTGCAGATGTCCGTTAACCCTAAGGTTATCAATACCCCTCCGGTATCGGCCGTGGCAAAGGACGGGATTCAGCTCATAGCCAAGGCGAGGGTAACGGTAAGGGCCGCCATAAAACAGCTCGTCGGCGGAGCCGGCGAAGAGACCGTGCTGGCGCGCGTCGGCGAAGGTATCGTATCGTCGATCGGCTCGGCGGATTCCCACAAGTCGGTGCTTGAAAATCCCGATTTCATATCCCGTGTGGTTCTGGAAAAAGGCCTCGATGCCGGAACCGCTTTCGAGATCCTTTCGATCGACATCGCAGATATAGACGTGGGTAAGAATATCGGTGCCGAACTTCAGATGGATCAGGCCAATGCCGACAAAAATATAGCCCAGGCCAAGGCCGAAGAGCGCCGTGCCATGGCAATCGCCCACGAGCAGGAGATGAAGGCAAAAGCCCAAGACGCCCGCGCGAAGGTGATAATGGCCGAAGCCGAGGTACCCCTGGCCATCGCGGAGGCTTTCCGGAGCGGGAACCTCGGAATTATGGATTACTACAAACTGAGAAACATCCAGGCCGATACCTCGATGAGGGAAAACATAGTGAAACCCGAAGGTAAAAAATAGAGCGGCTTTTTCCGTAAATATAACCGGCGCAGGGCAGGGCCTGTGAGGCCCGGCCCTGCTTTATTTTTTGAATCGCTTTTAGCGGACGGGGCGGTTACCGTCACTGTTTCCCAGGCGGTTTTTAGCCTTCCTGTAAAGGTATATTCCCAAAATTATCAGGAAAATAAAGCCGACTATATAGAAAGCGACCACCAGCAGAGCCGATGCTATGTGGAACCCGACGACAAGGACGATAATAAACAGTATCAGCGCCACGATCCCGGTACCGATTAGAAACCTTTTTAACTTATACATTAAATTGCTTTTTTAAAACAAATGTATATTCAAACAGCAGGCCATTATTC
>JAJBVJ010000087.1 GCA_020859875.1 Rikenellaceae bacterium | reverse complement strand
CGTTCTTATAATTGTCGGAATTGAGGAACTTTATCATTTTATCCTCGGCACCGTGGCGGTAAACGTTTATTGTGCGTCCGTCGGGAAGGTTTATCTCCGTGCGTACGCGGTTGGAAGAATTGTCTACCTGGGCCACGGGCTGTGTGCGTACTGTATCGACGTGCTCTACGCGGTCGGTGCGGTAGTCGTGATTCACCTTGGCGCGGTTGCATGATCTCCACCAGAACCACAGCAGAAGCAGGAGCAAAAGGGCGATTATCAGCCATATGATCCATCCGTTGTTTTTCTTGGGTTCGGCCACGGTCGTGGTGTTGCGGTTACCCACTGCCGGGGAGAGGCCAAGTATGGAATAGAGGTTCGAGGGTATGTCGGCCATGATCCTCGGTTTCTCGTTTTCGAGTTCGGCCATGATATCCGACATCGAATCGTTGTGTTTATTCACACGGTTGCCCAGGAAGGCCGCAATGGCAGCAGAAACGTAGTTGGTCAGTTTACCGGCATTTGCCGTGGGTATGCCCGCCTTGGCCGCAATGGCCGAAACGAAATCGGACTGCCTGTTGCCCAGTACGGAGTTCGAGAACCTTTCGCCGATATTCACATTGTTGAATATGCAGTTACCCGAAAAGATACCGTTGATATTATTTATAATATCGTTTTTACCGGCATATTCGATGTTTTCCCGGATAGCGGTCGTATTCCCCTCCTTGAGTATCTTGCCGAGGATGGACGGTATGATCGCCGAAACGGCCGTGGAGACCTTGGCATTGCTTTCGCCCAGGTTCGAAGCGGCTTTGGAAACCAATTCGGGGCCGATCAGGTCTTTCAGAGTGTCATAGATTTTAATCATGGTAATTCTTATTATTATGGTTAATTCATTCGATGCTGTTCCCTATTATTGCAAATACCGTACAAAAGCCATGCAAATCGTTGCAACGGCCGGCTGCAGGGCGGAAAAAGGTCAAAGTACGGTGATATGAAAAGCCCTGCCGATCCCGTTCATAAGTATCTGAATCCCGACGCAAAAGGTCAAAAAGGCAACCATCTTGTTGATTATCAGGTTTGCGCTTTCGCCCAGGCGGCGGGTTATGCGGTCCCCTTGCGAAATAAAGAGGTAAAGGACGGCGCACAGCAGGAATATTACCAGACCGATCACCGCATAGTTAATTCCCGTAGAGAGGATATTTCCCTTCTGCACCGCCGTCGCCATGAGGGTGAAGATCACCGAGATCGACCCCGGGCCGATACTGATGGGAAAAGAGATGGGATAGAAGAGCCTGTGGCTGGCCGAATCGGGATCGATGCTGCCGAGTGATACCTCGTTCCGCGCGGAATCCACCGGCCTGTCCGAAAGCAGTTCGAGGCCCGTTTTACATATCAGCAGTCCCCCTCCCATCTGTATTACCGGCACCGCCAGCCCGAATACCAGCAGTACGAGGTGGCCGGCGGCAAGGCTGCCGAGGCCCACCAGTAGGGCGTTCGAGAAGATCTTTTTCGAATATGTCCTGCGCAGGGAGGGATCCGTGCCCGAAAGAAAACTGTTCACTATAAAGCCGTTCCCGACGGGATTCATCACCGGAAAAAGGGCGATGAGCGAGGCGGTGAACATATATACGATCGAAGAAGCGGACATGGCGGAAAGATTTTGCACCTTGCCCGGGTGCAAATAGTATGCAAAGATTTCGGGGTGCCGACCTGTGGGACGGGGCACAGACTTTGCACTTTTCCCGATAAATAAAACAGTTATTATGAGACACGCAGGAAAGATCGAACTCGCCCTTCTGGGCCTTACGCTCGCCGTTCATCTGGTGAAATACATCCGCGAAAGGAACGCGTCCAAAACGCCCATATCCATCAAAACGGGCCGCTGAGCCCTTTTGCCGTGTAATACTTTTATAGGATTACCCGTCCGTAATCGGACGGGTAATGCCTCTGTTTTTTCGTCCGGGAATAGCGGCGCAGCCGCATGGTGAAGCCGCAGGAGAGGTTTTTACCTCTCCTGCGGCCCGCTATTTCCCGGGGGTCAGGCCAGCTCGTTGTAGTCGGTGTCGGTGCGCTGCGGCACCCATGTATCGTCGTAGGTGCGCAGTTCGCTCTCTATGCGCTCCATGCGGCCGTGGAGATTTTCGATGTCGTCGTGCCGGTGGTTCTCGACCGCCTCCTCGAGGTCTTTTTGCGTTCTGTTCAGCTCGATTTCGAGCTCTTCGAGTCGTCCCATAAGTTTTTGTTTATCCCGGATCAAACAACTTCCATGCTACATGCCCCCGGCCGGGCAGGAAAGTTTCGGGGGTGAGATATATTTTTATATCTTTATACACGGAGGGTGAGCGGTCGGGAATGCGGCCCCGGGGCGGAAGGCTCCGGCCGGCTACAATCGGGGGCGCGGCAAAGTCGCACCTGCGGGAAATTTTGCGATAGTTCGGCGGTTTTCACTACCTTTATATGCTAATGATGGAGAAACAATACGACTACCTAATCGTCGGGGCGGGCCTTTTCGGGGCCGTTTTCGCGCGGCAGGCGGCCGATGCCGGCAGGCGCGCTCTGGTGATCGACAAGAGGGAGCATCCGGGCGGGAACCTGCGCTGCGAGCGGATCGACGGCATCGAGGTGCACGCCTACGGCGCCCACATTTTCCATACGGACAATACCGGGGTATGGGAATATGTCAACCGCCTTGTGCCCTTCAACCGCTACACCAACTCCCCGCTGGCCAATTACCGGGGCGAGGTTTATAACCTGCCCTTCAATATGAACACGTTTAACCGCCTCTGGGGTATCGGTGACCCCGCCCGGGCGCGGCTGAAATTGGAAGAGGAGCGGGGAGAGTATTCCGGTATCGAGGAGCCCGCCAACCTCGAGGAGCAGGCCTTAAAACTGTGCGGCCGGACCATATACGAATATTTCATAAAGGGCTACACCGAAAAACAGTGGGGGCGCGATGCCAGGGAACTTCCGGCTTTCATCATACGCCGCATTCCCTTCCGCTTTACCTTCGACAACAACTATTTCAACGATCCCTACCAGGGTATACCCTGCGGAGGCGGTTACAACGGCCTTATCGAGGCATTGCTCTCGGGGGTCGATGTGCTGACGGGTGCCGATTTTTTCGAAGAGAGGCCCCGCTGGGAATCGCTGGCGCGCAGGATCGTTTTCACCGGATGCATCGACGAGTTCTTCGGCCACCGCTTCGGCAGGCTCGAATACCGCAGCCTGCGGTTCG
>JAJBVJ010000181.1 GCA_020859875.1 Rikenellaceae bacterium | reverse complement strand
TAGTGGTCGAAGGCAGGCAGGTAACCACCCGAAACGACTACTATCCTTTCGGAATCTCTCAAAGAAAGCCCGCCCATCTAATGTAGATTAGAGCAGCGCAATCCAATCAGGATGCGGGGTAGATACGCCCGCTTCGCAGGGCTGTTACATATTGAAGCCCTGGTGGGCCCGCCCGTAACAAACAGGCCTCGTCGACGAAACGAGGCTTGTTTTCTTTTCCGGTATACTCTTTACCCCTCTATTTCGGCATAGTGGAGAAAATGGGAATGGATAAAAAACATCATATATCGATTGTTATCCACCATTAATACAGCCGGTGTCGAGAGCGTGTCCGGAGCCGTGGCATAGTTTCCTCCTATCCAATCCGTAAACGGGCGTTGCGGCTCGAATTCCATCGTATATCGGTTTGCCTTTGTGTACATATATTTGAATGCACTGTTCATCTTCCAAATAACGTATACTTCATCTTTCCATAAGTAGGTAAAGGGATAAGTATCGAATCCTACATCCATATTTCCTACAATTTTCTCGATAGATTTCTGCTTTTCCCAATCGAAATAAGGTTTACCTATGGAATACCATATTCCATTCTTGCCCACCCCGGTCCAGCACAGGAACATAAAATTATTCGTAGAACAAACCCCGGGAGTATTTCTTTTCAACACCCCCTGGGTGCCGATTTTTTTCTTATGGGAAATTTGGCCTTCCCACTTGGAACCGTTGAATTTGGCATACCACAGGCCATCCTCGCCGCTTCCATTCCAAAACACATAGAGAAGGTTATTAAAAACGGCTGCACTCGGATTGGTTGTAGGCTGCATACCCTGGTCGCCCAGGATTTTTCTCAGACTTTTCGGTTCCTCCCAAGTCTCACCGTCGAAGGTCATATAAAATAACTCTTTTACATTGGCCCAGAAAAGATAAATCCGGCCGTTGTAGGGTTGACACGAAATCCAATTACCATCCTGGACGTCGAGCAGTTCGGAGCAAATTTTCTTATCGCTCCATGTTTTTGTGGAAGGATCGTAAAGAAAGTAATAATATCTTCTATCATCCCCATTTTTAAAAAATAAATAGCCTTTTCCGTTTAACATAGCCGCGGCCGGACTGCTTAGTACTATTCCCTCGAAGTGAGGAAATATGTTCACTGGTATCGCCATAACAATCAATTTTATTCTTCGACTTCCGCATAATATAGAACATTGGAACTGGTATAGAATATCATATACCGCCCGGAGTCGATCATCAAAACCGACGGTACCGATCCTAAAGTAGGAACCACCCCGCTGCCTTCTCCGATCCAATCCGCGAACAGGCGCTGCTGATCGAAATCCAAGGTATATCTATTGGCCTTTGTAAACATATACCGTGACGAATTATTCGTCCAAAATAAATATACCTCGTCTTCCCAGAAATAGGTATACGGTGAGCTGGAATTGTTAACATTCATTGGCCCTATCGTTTCGTCGAGACTCACCCGTTTTTCCCAATCCACAAAAGGTTTCCCTATGGAATACCAAATCCCATTTTCTTCCGCACCCACCCAGCTTGAAAACATAAAATCATTGCTGGCACAAACACCGGGAGAACTACCGTCCCTTACTTTGTAGGAGCCTTTATGTGCGGTTTGCCCTTCCCACTTCCAACCGTTAAAGGTGGCAAACCAAAGACCGTTCCGGCCGCTTCCGTTCCAAAATACATAGAGTAAACCGTTAAAAACAGCGGAACTGGCATTTGTCCCCTCCTGCATACCCTGGTCGCCGAGGATCTTTCTCAAGCTTTTTGGTTCGTCCCAATGCATTCCGTCGAAAGTCGTGTAATACAACTCTTTATTAACATTCCAAAAGAAGTAAATCCGGCCGTTGTATGTTACGCACGAGAGAGAATAATTATCAACGATAAGCAGGTCGGAACAACGTACTTTCTCGCTCCATTCCTTTTTATAAGGATCGTAGAGGATGTAGTAGTAATAATTACTTTTGTTACTTCCCTCTCTATACTTAAAAAACAAATATCCTTTACCGTTAAGCATTGCCGTAGCCGGGCTGTTCATTATTTTACCGTCGAGGTTGGGAACTTGGTTCACTGGTATCGCCATAATCTTATAATTTAGTATTGCAATATAGGGAGTTAGAATGGAGAATATATAAAATGTAAGGGTCTATTAATGGATTAAAGAATCATTTTTTATCTGCCTTTTACGGGACTACGGTTCGGTCCTTGACCGACTTCCAGCTGATCGTGTGTAAATAGTAGAACAGGGGATGCCCTCCTCGATCTGTTCTCTGAGCCACCGGCGGGAGTGGCTTACCCTTGACCCGGACAGGCCTAATCCTTTTAGAAAGAAACATCAGATCGCGTCAATTCATAACTCCGCCGAGTTTGAACATGGGCAGATACATAGAAATGAGGATGACCGCTACAACGATCCCGACGAATAATATCATAATCGGTTCGAGAATACTTCCCGATCGTTTCAATTTGAATTCGATCAACCGGGTAAGATCATCGCTCTGTTTATCGAGCATCTCGGGGAGTCTGTTCGATTCCTCCCCTACCCTGAGCATAACTACCAATTTACTATCATAAAGGTCGGGGAAAGCTTCCAAATTTGCAGACAACGATTCCCCTTTTTGAATTCCCTCCGCAATAGATTTTAAGGAATGGCTGTATGGATAGAAACTAATGATCTCCGAAAGCATGTTAAGGCCCGTCAATAAAGGAACTCCCGAAGCGGTAAGCAGATATAAAAGTTTACAGATGTGGGCCTGGTTATTCTTACGTATAATGCTTCCGGCAACCGGGATGAAAAGAAGAAAAGCTGCAGATAGTTTTTCATACCGTTCGTTATTTTTGTAAGTATAACAAATTAAGACCACCACCGCCGTCACGGCAACAATACATGTAATAATAAAGGGCATTTTATTTGAAACGGATATTATCGTTTTAGTTAATGCCGGAAGTTCGCTTCCCATTCGGGAGTAGACCTGGTCGAACATGGGCACTATAAAAGCCATCATAAAGACAACCACCACGACAGCTGTAAAAAGTATTATAACAGGATAGGTTGTGGCGGAAGAGACGGTTCTTTTCTGCTCCGTCTTTTTGAAATAGTAGTCGCGTAGAAAGCCGAGCGAATCATTTAACCGTCCCGTTTCTTCACCGATTCTCACCACGCCGCAATCCAGCGATGAAAATGATCCACTGCTTTCCCTCGACTGCCAGAGG
>JAJBVJ010000070.1 GCA_020859875.1 Rikenellaceae bacterium | reverse complement strand
TCTATTTTGCGCAATACCGTCTTCCGGGTACTCCTCCATGTTTCAGGAGGTGAAATTTCCGGCAAGCAAAATCTCTATAAATATTAAACTTACTTTTTTCATCATATTACAATTTGCAAATTAGAACATCAATTCGATACCGAACATAACCTGACGGGAGTTGGGATAACCTCCCTGTGAGCCGTTTGAGTCTATTTCCGGATCGGGGCCATTGAATTTAGTGAATGTAAGCAAGTTACGTCCCTGAACGAAAATCCTCGCATTGTCCATAAAGCCGGTCGCCTGCATCCACTTTTTGGGAAGGGTGTAAGAGAGCTGAATGTTCTTCAGGCGAAGGAATGCAGCATTTTCATAGTAATTGTCATCATTGAGGCCCGTCATCGGTGTCCCGTATTTGGGAATGGTAGTTACATCTCCCGGCTGGCGCCACATGGTGAGCATTATCTTTTCATAGTTACCCTGGCCTGCATTGGCGGTAGTATTGCGGCTGTAAAGTTTCTCGTTGAGCCACATATATCTTTCACCCACAAAAGAGAATTGGGCGGAGAAGCTAAGGTCTTTCCAACGGAAATTGGTTCCGAAACCACCCGAGAGGTCTGCAAACATATTCATCTTATCGACGGCGTCGGCATCGTAATCGAGAGTTTTGGTAAGCTCTCCGTCTTTGGTCAACCATATGATATTACCGTCGGCAGGATCCACGCCATATCTTCTCACGGCCCTGAAAGCACCAGCAGATTGACCAACTTTATAGATAAGGCCCGAAGTGCCGGATATAAACTCGTCGATATCCCCGTAGAGATTTAGGATTTTATTTTTGTTCCAACCGAGGTTTCCTTCGATATTCCAGTAGATATCCTTGGTATGGATAAGATCGAGTCCGGCGGTCACTTCGAGGCCGCGGTTGCGCATTTTACCGACGTTACCCCACCCGGAGGAGAAACCGGTAGTGGCAGAGTAGGGCACTTCCATGAGCATGTCGGTGGTAACCTTGTTGTAGAACTCGAGAGTAAGGTCGAACATGTCGAAGAAGCGTCCGTCGAGGCTCATACTGAACGAACCCACTTTTTCCCAGGTAAGGTCCGCATTGTTCACAGACTGGAGATACCAACCGGTGCTACCGTCGTACATCGGGCCCGAGCCCATCGAACCGAACCAGAGGTAGTCGCTGTCGAGCGCAGAATTACCGGTGGTACCGTAGTTTGCCCTGAACTGGAGGTTGTTCACCTGGCGTACTCGGGCAAGGAAGTCTTCTTTACCGATGTCCCACATCGCCCCTACGGACCAAAAGTTTGCCCAACGCACGTTCGGCCCAAAGCGTGAAGAACCGTCCCTACGGAAAGAACCGTCAAGGAAGTATTTGTCCTGATAATCGTATGTAAGCCTCGAGAATAACGAGTTGTATACGTACCTGGTGTCATATACATATGAAGACGGGACATTTACCCCATCGATCGTATTGCCCGACGTAAGGAGAAGAAGCCTGTCGTCGGTCAACCCTGAAACGGTGAGACCGAAAGCCTCCTGACGATACTTGATCGCTTCCTGTCCGGCCAATATCGAGAAACTATGGTCTCCGAAAGACTTGCTGTACTCGATCGTATTTGTGGCAATTAGATTATAATAACGAGCAAATTGTTTTTGTGCCTGTCCGTCGCCGTTATTACCGGGCCATGAGGGGAGAAGAGTCTGGGAAACTTTAGTATCGATACCGTCTACCGACTGGGAAAAGCGGATAGTGAGGCCGTCCAACGGTGTGATCTCCTGGAAAGTATTTACGGTGAGGTTGGTGCGGTTATTCCCCCTCTTCCTGCCGTTCGTGATTTCCTTTTTATAGTTATATCCGGTCCAACCCGCATATTGATCTTGCTCTACATCTCCCCAATAAATATCGCTTGTATTGGGATTATCCGGATCCGTATAGGCAGCATAAGGAGAATTATATGGAGCCATAGAATATACCATCATCAAAGGGGAGTTGGTGTACCACCCCGTAGTACCCGACTGGTACTCCAAATAGGCGGCGGACATATTGACACCCATTTTCAACCAGTTGCTGATTTTGGATTCTATATTTGAGCGGATTGTAAACCTCGAGGCATCCGAACCGGGGAAGTATCCGTCTTCGTTATTATATCCCATCGACAGTGTATATCTTGTCTTTTCGGTACCGCCGGCTACATTTACGGAAATGTTGCTTGTCGGAGCCGATTTTGTGAAGAGATAATCCTCCCAGTCGAAACTTAGGTTATTGCCCAGCACATAGTTCATTTTCCTTTCGTAGAAAGAATCTCCCGTTGGAGTAATAAGACCCGGATTGTTTGCAATCTCGAAAGAATATAACTCCTCGGCATTCATCCATTTAAGATTGGATTTGGTCCTGAAAGACCAACCGGTCTGTGCCGTTACCGTAACCTGTGCTTTCTGGTTGAAGGACCCTTTTTTGGTGGTGATATATACGACCCCGTTTGCAGCACGCGAACCGTAGATCGCGGTAGAAGAAGCATCTTTAAGAACGACAACGCTCTCGATATCGTTCGAGTTGATCATATTGAACTGCGTCGAGGTGATGGGGTTACCGTCGAGAAGGTAGAGCGGAGCGGTTCCGGCATTGATGGAGCTTACACCGCGTATACGCATCGTATTCGTACTCGAAGGTTCACCGGAGGAGCTGAAAACCTGCAGACCGGCAACCTTACCCTGGAGGGCATCGGAAACATTGGTCGTAGGATTGTTGGCAAGCTTTGCACCGCTTACGGCAGACACCGAACCTACCATCGATCCCAGACTACGGCCGCTGCCGTATCCGAGTCCGACAACGACTACATCGTCGATATTCTGGGCGCTCTGATGTAGGACAACATCTATTGTAGTGCGGCCGCCGATCGATATGGTCTCGGACTGGTATCCGAGGAAGGAGAACTCGATCGTTCCGTCGGCAGGTGCGTTGATCGTGTAGACCCCACGGCCGTCGGTAGCGGTACCTGCAGCCGTTTCGACTACATATACGGTCGCCCCGATAATAGGAGCTCCTGCATCATCGGTAACCGTACCTGTGATTTGCTGCCTCTGTGCAGAAAGCTGGAATGCACAAAAGAGAACGGCAAATAATGATAGTACCAATTTTCTCATACGTAATAAATTTTAATTAAGAATGTGTGTTTAGTATTTCGGGATGTTTCTTCGTTTTGTTTTATTTAAAACCAATATACAAATAAAATTGTTAAAAT